>JBPCWA010000349.1:0-5217 GCA_051009975.1 Hyphomicrobiaceae bacterium | reverse complement strand
TGACTTCCATATATTGACCAAGTCCACCGCGATATTTGCCTGCACCGCCGCTGTCGGGGCGCAACTCTTTGCGCCAGATGATCACTGGGCCGGTCTGATCTGTTGCCTCGATTGGCATGGTCATAACGCCTGAAGGAAAGGCCGTTGCATTCAAACCGTCCAATGTCGGTCGTGCGCCCTAGCTACCCGAGTTGCCAACGCATCATGCGGAACCGTGGCAATCCCGTCTGGTCTGTTCACGACAGCTAGGCGATGACGGCGATAGCTTAGATTGGCGCATTGCGTATAGATAACACGTGAGGCTTGCGTCTGGATTCAACCCCACAGCATCCCAACGATACTACAACGTCAAATACTGCTCCAGGATCTCTGGCTTCGCGCGCAAGTCAGTAGGTGAACCTGAGTAGCGTACCTCCCCCTTCTCCATGATGTGGCAGTAGTCACTGAGAGTCATGACGAAACCTAAGTTTTGTTCTGCGAGCACGATCGACAAACCCGCGGCTTTCAGTTGACCAACCTTGTCGCGCAATGCTTCAATCACAATCGGTGCGAGTCCTTCCGAGGGCTCGTCAAGAAGGAGAAGTTTAGGGTTTCCCATGAGGCTACGTGCAATTGTCAGCATCTGCTGCTGCCCACCGCTGAGCACGCCGCCGGGTCGGCTCTGAATATCAGCGAGGTCTGGGAACAGATCGAAGACTTCTGCTTCGCTCCAACCCACTTGCCCACCGTCAGCATTGCGACGGGCGATGTCCAGATTCTCCCATACTGTCAAATCAGGAAAGATGCGTCGCTCTTCGGGCACGAAGCCGAGGCCTAAGTTTGAAATGCGGTGCGTCGCCATGTGGGTGATATCAGTGCCTTCGAAAACGATGCGGCCCTGGTTCGCCTGCGTCAGACCTATCACCGAGCGCATCGTTGTGGTTTTGCCCACGCCGTTTCGCCCGATAAGCGACACGCACTGCCCAGCATCAACCGTAAGGCTGACTCCAAAAAGCACCTTGCTCAGTCCATAGGACGTGTGGATGTTATCGATCTCAAGCTGTGGCATATTCCAGCGAGTCTCCCAGATAGACGCTGCGGACGTTAGGATCTTGGCGCACATCCTCTGGCGAGCCGCTAGCGATGATCTCGCCATGGTGCAGCACGGAAATGCGATCGGCGATCCCGAATACAACGCTCATGTCGTGCTCGGTGAAGAGCAGCGTCAGATGCCGCTCTTTGCTGATCCTGTCGACAAGCTGGATGCTTTCCGTGGTCTCGGTCGGTGACATGCCTGCGGTTGGCTCGTCGAGTAGCAGCACTTTTGGATTGGGCGCAAGCGATATCGCTAGCTCCAGCTGCTTCTGCCGACCATACGCCAACTCTCCGGCCAACTCGTTGCGTTCCTCTGTCAGGCCAACAAGCTGTAGCAACTCATCGGTTTCGCCGGCGTTCAAGCCTTCGGCAGCCGTGAACAAATTGAGATGCCGACCATCGCGCGCAATAAGAGCAACTTGCACGTTTTCGGCAACGGTCATACGCGGATAAATATTAATCCGCTGGAATGATCGCGCAATACCGAGCTTGACGATCCTATGCGGTGGCATTCCGACAAGCGACCGACCTTCAAATACAACGTCGCCCTCCGTTGGCTTAAGATGACCTGTTATCAAATTGAAAAAAGTGGTCTTGCCGGCGCCGTTCGGCCCAATGATTGCGTGGCGCGTTCCCTCTTCCAGCAAGAAATCAACATTGTTGATCGCCTGGAAGCCGGAAAAACTCTTCAATAGACGTCTTGTCTCTAGCACAAGCTAGTTCCTCCCGACGAACTGGTTGCGCACTTTCGTTGCCAGACCCGCCAAACCATCCGGAAGAAAGAGAAGAATGATGATCAGGATCGAGCCAAGTACGGTCGGCCAATACTGGGTGTATTCGTTCGTGAGACGCTGCAGAATGAACAAGACAGCAGCTCCGAGCATCGGCCCGAAGAACGAGAACATTCCTCCGAGCAGCGTCATGATCAACACAGTTGCCGAAGAAGTCCAAAACGCCGACTCAACATAGACGCCACGGTGCAGCATGCCAAACAGCGAGCCAGCAATTCCGGCAAAGGTGCCAGCCACCACGAACGCTGTCCAGCGCATCAACCGAGTATTAATTCCAACAAAGCCTGCTCGAACGGGGTTCTCGCGTACTGCAACCAACGAGCGACCAAACGCGGAGTGACAGATGACCCAAAGCGCAGCAACCGACAGCGCGACCACCACCAGCGTGAAATAGAAAAAACTTGTCCGGTCGCCAATCAGTTCAGGAATCCTGATACCTACAAAGCCATCATCACCGCCAGTTACGGAGCGCCACTTGAAGGCGACGGCCCACACGAACATGGAGAACGCCAGCGTCAACATTGCGAAATAAATGTCGTTCAGCTTGGTGCAGAAATAGGCAACGAAAGCTGCTGCTAAGGTACTCATCAGGATTGCGGCGAAGATTGCAGGGATCAGAGGCCAACCATACGTCGTCAGAAGGATTGCATTGACGTAACCTCCGATTGCAAAATAGGCGGCATGACCGAACGAAACATTGCCGGAATAACCAATAATCACGTTCAAGCTCAACGCGAACAGCGCATAGATCATTATCTCCGTCACCACGTCGATCAGATATCGCGAGCCCAAACTCGGCAAGGCGGCCAGTAGCGCCAGAACGCAAATGCAGGCAATCGCTGTAGTGCGTGACATCGGCTTTGTCATTGCGCTAGTGCCCTCCCGTAATGGGGCGTCCAAATAGACCCCAGGGTCGCACCAGCAGTACAACCATCAGCAAAAGAAACGCGAATACGTCCTGCCAATTCGGCAATATAACTGAACCGAAATTGTAGACGACGCCATAGATCAGAGCACCTATGAATGTGCCCCACAGAGAGCCTAAGCCGCCGATGATGACGATGACGAAACAGTCGACAATGATAGTTGCGTCCATTCCGGGCGTTGGGCTATTGAACGGCGATGAAAGCGCGCCGCCGATTCCGGCGAGCATCGAACCCAATATAAAAACGCTGGTGTAGACGAATGGCACGTTGATGCCGAGAGCAGCCAACATTTCCCGGTCCTGCGTTGCGCCTCTAATGATCCGACCCCAACGTGTCTTCTCGATTAGGTACCACAGTCCGATGGCTATCAGTGGTCCGACGAGGCAAAGCAGGAGCCGGTATGTAGGATAGTAGGTCACGCCAAGATTGATGGCGCCATCCATGCCCGGCGGATACGACACACTGAGCTGGTCGGTTCCCCAGATCATCTTCGCCAAGTCGCCGAGGATCAGTACGACGCCAAAAGTCAGGAGCAATTGCATTAGGTGCTCCTTGTCGTAGAGAAACTGGAACAGTCCGCGCTCGATTACGATCGCTAGCAGAGCAAGCGCGAGCGCAGCGGCGACAACACCCAGCCAGAAACTCAACTCCAATTCCTGAGACACCGTATACATCGTATAGGCACCGAACATGTAGAATGAGCCATGGGCGAAGTTGATCACATTGAGCACGCCAAAAATCAACGACAGCCCTGCCGCCAGGATGAATAGATACATGCCCATCGAAATCGAATTCATCACCTGGATGAAAAAGAAACTTGGGCTAGAGAGAAGTGTTGCAAGGCCTGGATTGCCAAGCTCGTCGCGCACAAAGTCGATGAGAGATTCCATTCGTGTTCAGGCTTGCGCCCCCCCTTTCGCCAACCCGCCGGAGGCGGGTGGACTATGCTGGATAGCACTTTGTCGTTTGGGAGAGAAGAATCGTGTGCCCGGGGCCTTCGCTCGCGTGCCCCAGACATTCCTATGTTTGACGCAAAAGATTTACAGTTTGGCGTCAATGAAGGTCACCGGGTCCATCATCCGATACTTCACGCCCTTTTGCTTGGTCATCGGCCCCCAGAATTGGCCAGTGTTCGCTTGGTGCGTTTTCGCATCGATTGTGCGCCGACCCACGGGCGTCTCGATCGACAAGCCCTCGAGGGCATTGGCGACCTTTTCGGCCTCAATCGATTTGGCCTTTTCTGCTGCCGCTGCGTAGAACTTCACGCCGATCCAGGCGAGGACCGGCCACATCGGAGTTTCCTTCTTGCCTTGCAACTTGGACAAAGCGGCTTGGAATTCCTTATGCGCAGGTGAAGGACTGTGGTACCAAAGCTCATACGTGTTGCTCCAGACGTTGTCGGGATAATCGGGACCCATTTTGCCAGCAATCTCTTGGCTCGCGATTTCACCACCGGAGACGTACTTCTTGCTGTTAAAGAAGCCAAAAGGCCGAGCCTGCTGCGCGAAGTTCACAAAGTGCGAACCCCACAGGCCACTGGTGACAACCTCGCAGTCAGAAGCAATGAGCTGACTGATTACTGCGTTGTAGTCGGTTGCCCCAAGCTTGGAGCGCAAGTCCAACACCTTTTTGACGTCAGGTGCATGTTTCTTAAGACCCTTCTCGATACCCTTTGCCAAATCGTGCCCGTAGGCGTAATCGAGTTGAATGTCACAGACCTTTTTCGCCCCAAGTTTCTTGACAATCTGGGCGATTGCGTCACCTTCGAAGTCGGTATGCGATGCCGTGCGAAAAACGTATGGGTGCAATTTTGCCGTCGTCATTTGGATGGTCTTAGGAATCGTCGCGATATAGAGGACCTTTTCCTGTTTTGCGATTTCCGAAATCGCTAGCCCAACCCCAGAACTCAGTCCGCCGATCAAAACATTAACACCGTCCTTAGTGATCAGTTCCTTTGCTGCAGCCGCCGCTTCAGCCGGATTGAGCTTGGTATCGCGCTCAACGATTACGACTTTGCTGCCGTTTATGCCTCCTGCAGCATTGATTTCGTCAACCGCCATTCGATTGCCCAGCATCGCCGGCACGCCGTAAACGGCACCACCACCAGTGATCGGATAAAGCGCGCCAATCTTGATATCCGCTGCTTGAGTGATCGTCGAACACACGCTTGCTGCCAACACTATGCCGGCAATTCGAAAATGTCTTGTCATTGAATTTCCTCCCGGTTGTATCTTGAACGTCTCTTTCGCGACTCTCAAGGAACCTAAGGATGATAGGTGAATTTTGACGAATTGCCACATCAGATAGAAGATTAGAAGATTGGCCATAACAAGCACGCCCCTGTGATCGCGTAGCCGGGCCGGATCGATCCAATCTCATGGTGTGCCAGGAGCTATAGTTGCTCCTGGCACACCATGAGATTGGAT
>JBPCWA010000348.1:0-3569 GCA_051009975.1 Hyphomicrobiaceae bacterium | reverse complement strand
CATCTGTGATGATGAAGCGGCTCTTCGTCGTTCGGTTCCAGCGTCACTTCGAGCACGCGTAGGTTGTCGTTTTCGAACAGGACTTTATGATGTCTAGGGGCCGCGACGACGGCATCTAAATTCGGGTCCCAAGTCGATGGGTCTGATTGGTCACTCTTGGCTTGCATGATTGATCCTCCTGATTGAGACGGATTACAGCATATTGAAGGTGAACATTGATTCCAACTTAGCGAACCACCCTCAAAACACAAACTTCAAAACGTAATCGTCTCAAAGACAGATGAACCCAAATCAGGAGCAGACCGACGACGGTGTCAGATTATTTCTCCCGCTCAACATCTACGGCAATGCATGAGTCTTCTGCGATTTCACACCGCTCCGGAACATTGAATAATACCGAGGGTGAGTTCTAATCACTTTCTTGATTTAATGTGACCAGTCAGTTCGGGAGTGGTATGCAGGAGAGTTGGATGCTGCTTGCCACTGCACCTTCCTGGTAGTGCAGCCTTTGACGCTTCCTTATTGCTTTCTTCCAACACTGGAGTAGACATGAGCAAATTTGCAATTGCTACCGCTCTTGCGATGGTCTTGGCGACCGCGCCGGTCATTTCGGAGGCCCAAAGCAGCAAGCCGAATATCGTTATCATTTGGGGAGATGACATCGGCCGGACGAACATTAGTCACTGGTCACGGGGCATGATGGGCTACAGTACGCCCAACATCGACAGGGTCGCTCAGGAGGGGATGACTTTCACCGACTATTACGGCGAGCAGAGCTGCACCGCCGGGAGGTCAGCTTTTATAACTGGCCAGGCCGTTTTTCGAACCGGACTGAGCAAGGTCGGTATGCCTGGTGCCCCTCAGGGTATGCAAAAGGAAGACCCGACAATGGCGACGCTGCTCAAGGAGCAGGGCTATGCAACAGGGCAGTTCGGCAAGAACCATCTCGGCGACCGAAATGAGCATCTCCCGACAGTTCATGGATTCGAAGAGTTCTTCGGCAACCTCTACCACCTCAATGCTGAAGAAGAGCCAGAAACCCGAGACTATCCGAGAGACCGACTGCTACCTGACGGTCGGACCTTCCTCGAGGCATTTGGTCCTCGCGGTGTACTCGACTGCAAGGCGACAGATACCGACAACGATCAAGGCGACCCCCGTTTTGGACCGATGGGCAGACAGCAGTGCACGGACACGGGGCCTCTGACGCGCAAGCGCATGCAGACGATCGACGATGACATCGCTGAACGAGCCAAGGAATTCATGTCGCGACAAGTCGTGGCGAAGAAGCCATTCTTCGTTTGGGTCAACTTTACGCACATGCATTTTCGTACGCACGTCAAACCCCAACAAGTAGGCCAAGCAGGCCCCTCACAAAGCAACTATCATGATGGTATGCTCAACCACGATCGCAATGTCGGTCAGGTCCTCGATCATATCGATGCGCTGGGTATCTCTGACGACACCATCGTGATGTATTCAACGGACAATGGGCCGCACAAGAATACCTGGCCCGACGCCGCCACATCGCCTTTCCGGAACGAAAAAAACAGTGGTTGGGAAGGAGCGTTCCGCGTTCCTGCCTTTGTCCGCTGGCCTGGCACTATCAAGCCTGGCAGCGTGTCTAATACGATCGTCTCCCATCTCGACTGGATCCCGACTTTCATGGCCGCGGTTGGCATCAACAATATTCAGTCGAAACTCATAAACGGCTACACGGCTGCAGGGAGGCAATACAAGGTCCATCTCGACGGCTATAACCTCTTACCACATCTCAAAGGCGAACAGGAAAACGGGCCGCGCGATCGGTTTTTCTATCACTCAGACGACGGTGATCTGTTGGCACTGCGTTTCGAAAACTGGAAAACTCATTTCATGGTTCAAGACCAGCGTGGAACACTCGAGATTTGGCAGCGCGAGTTTCGCAATCTCCGATTGCCGCTTGTTTTCAACCTGCGCACCGACCCGTTTGAACAGGCAACGATCACGTCCAATACGTATTGGGATTGGATGATTGACCGAGCCTGGATTTTATATCCGATGGGTCCTGTGGTCAGCGCATACCTCAAGACGTACGAGAAGTTTCCGCCGCGTCAGAAAGTGGGCTCATTCACGATCAGTAATGCGCTCGATCTCATCACGAACTCGACGCGAAAATAGAGCTGAGACGACCCTGCCAACCGCAGAGGTCGGCGTACTAAACTGAGAGAGGGTCGGCTTGGGTTGCATCGTGCCGCCGTCTCTCAATTCATGCAGGTTGCAAAGCGCAAAACTCGATCAACAACTTGATTTCGCGTAAGCCGACGGCACACTGGAATAGCGCATTTGTTCGGCAGAAGCTTGTGCAACTTCTCGCTCGAGTGGGCCGACAACAGCGCATTGCCACCCCGGTCGAAAGTTGGGATAGTTCGGACTGCTGGTATTTACGACATCCCCCCCAATTTGACGGGCTACGCGCCGGGCGGCCCGATAGTTTCGGCTGCAACTGCCGATAGCGTACCATCCACAGGCCGCGCCCTGGCCTCTCCCCATTCCAGGGCCAGAGGCATTCCTAAGTTTCAGATAACGTCCGGAGACAACACCCGCGCGTATGGCGCCGAAAGAAATCGAGCACCATTCCGACTTGCCGCAAATCCCAATGACGCGAATTCCGCACGTACCTGATTGAAGCCGCCCGATGATTGGGGAACTCCGAAAGGCATTAGACCGGACATTTAACCAACTGCCCGGCGCGACACCTGAAACACACGCTGTGCGGATCTGATCGCCAGCTTGGACCATATGCGGTGCAACCGCGAGCAAAAGGACCGCTGTCCCAATCGCAAAAATGTTGTGCATATTCATCGTGGTGTCATCCCAACTACTCAGTTCTGTTGCATCTCTCGAATAACGATATTGGCTAAGCAAACGTGACATGTGCGATCGTTCTTGATAGATGCGATGGTGGTGCCGGCCTCAGGCCCGAATTGGCCCTCTCACGACCCCAATTCATTGGTCACCGGATATGATAAATCAGTATGACCGATTGAGGTGGCGCCCGAGGCCGATAGCTATTATCAGCGTCGGCGACCGCGCTTGTATGAATTGTAGGTCACGGGGCCATATCCCACAGGCCTTGCTCGGGTCGTACACGTCCACGGATTGTTGATATTGCCGTCTACACCGACGCTGTTTGTGCCGACGCCACCACCACCGATAAAGGCACAGTTCAAACTTTTAGATCGAGCGCTGTTGTAGTCCGCAAACGTAAAGCCATAGGTGTTGATGGTGGCACGTGTCCAGGCGCGTATGGATCGCGCTGCGGCACCTGCCTTTGATGTAGAATACCCTATACCAGTGACACTGGGTTTCACGGTTTGGGCTGCGGCTGTACCGATCGTTGCACAAGAGACTGCAGTAGCGAGAACGAAGAGACCGGAAATGGAATTGAACTTGAGTTTCATTGCAATCTTCCTTGATTTATTGGCACCTGTGCTGCAGGTGCTTGCCATTGATGACCAAGGTTTTGCCGCAGTTGCTTTGAACCGTTACTGAACCATGCTTTTAGTTTCTGTTAATCTTCACATGCG
>JBPCWA010000347.1:0-13457 GCA_051009975.1 Hyphomicrobiaceae bacterium | reverse complement strand
GCCCGGCGGCGAATGAGTGGGAACAGATCTTGCTCTTCGTCAATAACGTGAACCCTCATGTCGGTCTTGAGATACGCGACAACTTCTTCGGCGATTTCCACAATCAAGACCTCTGTGTTTGCTAGCTGTTCGCAAAGCACACACAACACGCGTTGTCGAAGGTGATCTGCAAGAATGTAGTCCAATGGCTTCCGCAGAAGCTCTCTCGGCAGCGGCTCGAGGTGTTGTTCGCGATGGTTGGGTGCTCTCATAGGAAGATCTCCTTCAAATCACCAACGGCCATTCGCAGGATCCTTGCGACGACTGAGCCCATGGCTTTCGAATTCGCACTGGCGCAGCAGATCACAGCGACCCAGTCTTCATGGCCAGCTCGCTCGACGAAGCGGCGAACTGCAAGTGAGGCGAGCAAGGTCGGAGCCAATTCCAGTTTTCCGCTGCCTCGTTACCTTCAACAAGGAGCGATATATCCTCCCGTTCAATAGCAGCGTCTCAAGCCCACCGGGCTTTCCCAGAACCGCTAGACTGCTCACAAAGCCAGCCGACATTGAATGGTCCTCCTTATTGAACGAGAGGGCTTAAGGCACAGTCTAGTTGGATGCCGTCGATTTGCGCGCTACCTGCCAGCAGGGCGACGAATTGACTGACGGCGCGGTGGAAGACGGCACAAGCTAAATAGTCTGAAATTTTTTCTTTGACGGCTTGAAACGGAAGCGTCTGACCAGGGATGCAACGATCAAGGCGGATGATGTGAAAACCATAGGGCGTTCCAACAGGCTCGTTTGATATTGTGCCCGGTGTCATGCGTTCCAAGGCGGCCTCAAACGCAGGTGTTGTTTGACCGCGGCTGATCTGCCCGAGGTTGCCGCCCTGTTCGCGAGACGGACACATGGAATGATCGCGCGCCAGTTGTTCGAAACTCTCCGGCTTCTCTCTCAATAGTTTGGCGATTTCACCGGCTTTCGCTTGCGCCAACCTACGGGCTGACAGGTCGTCACAAGTCGCGCTTATAAGAATGTGGGCAGGCTCCCAGATTGTTGGGCTGCGAAAACGCCGAACATTCTTCTTATAGAAGCGTTCACAATCATCTTCGGTCGGCGTAGGCATTTGCAGCTCAAGGTCGAGGAGCTGACGTACCAGGGCATCTTCGTGCGTCTCGTATTGACCCTCGCCCAGATCGGCCGGCTCTGGCAACAGAGCTCGCTCACCAGCAGCTTGAATGAGAAGTTCACGAACCACAAGAGCGCGGACAGCAGCCTCTCTCGCATCGGAAGGATTTTCCGCAGGGTGATTCTGTATCTCCCGCGCAATGTCTGCGCGAGAGATCTCTTTACCATTGACCCGAACCGCAGGTGGCAGTGCTGGCGCGACGCGATCTGCGACATCGAACAACCGCATGGTTTTACTCCGTTGCTTCTGCTGGATGACCAGCCGATGCAGCTGATCCCGCAGGACGCATTGCCTGCCCTCCTGGGTGATCCGGATTTGTCGTGCGAACGACTTGATAACCGGGACGCACCAGATATTTCACCGGTGCCGACCAAATGTGGACGAGACGTGAGAACGGGAAGAGTAGGAAGATGGTCAACCCGAGTATCAAGTGAACCTGATATGGCCAGTCCAACCCTTGCACGAGTTGAGCTGTTCCCTCGATGCGGAACGTCAATATGCGCTGTGCCCAATCAGAAAGACGGAGCATGACTTCGCCATCCGGATGCGACAGAGAAAATGGCACGGTTATAAGACCAAGTGCGAGTTGGACCCACAGAATCAATAAGATCGCAATGTCCATGCCGGTCGACGTTTTGCGGATACGTGGATCGGTCAGACGCCGATGGACCAGCAGAGTCAATCCGATAAAACAAATGCTTCCGGCAATTGACCCTGCGATGATCGCAACCATCTGTTTGTTTTCGGCAGATATAAAATGGTGATAAACGCTGTGCGGTGTAAGCAACCCAACGAAGTGGCCGAAGAACAGGAACAGAATACCAACGTGGAACAGGTTCGAACCCCACATGAGTTGTCGCTTGCGCAAGAACTGGCTCGATTGCGAGCGCCACGAATATGGTTCGCGATCATAACGAATGATCGACCCCAGGATCATTACGGCAAGCGCAATGTAGGGATAGATCCCGAAGAAGAATGTATTGAGATAGTCAGGCATTCTGATCTCCCGATTTTCGGGGTGTGACACTGTCAAGCGTCGGAAAGGGCGTTTCTAACGTCGCGGAGACCGGCACGAATGCGAGTTGCAATCCGTGTTCGTCCGCATGCCGCGTCTTCTTGGAACCCCGGACCGAAAGTGACCGCGGTCTCCTCCCATTCCTTGTCGAGTGCTTCAAAATCATCCGGCTCCGTTTCGACTTCAGCCATCAATTCGGCCAGGCGGACAGGGTCCACCCTTCCCCGCGAAACAGCTCTCAATGCTTGGAACAAGGCTCGGTAGATCGAGCGGCGCTTGCGCAGTCTTTCGTCGAGGGTAGCTATGATTTCGATTGGTTCCTCGAGCAGATCTTTAGCTTCGTCGACTGGAATCACTGACAGAAACTCAAGGAACAATGGCAGATAATCTGGTAGTTCCCGTGCAGAGACGACGAAGCCATGCGCCTCGTAGTGGTGCGCAAGGTTCACCATCGCCTGACCTCTGTCACGGCTTTCACCAAGGACGTGCTCGAAGAGATGCAGCGAAAGGGAGCGCGTCCGATCGAACAGGAGAGTGTAGCGTTCCTGCGAGTCATAGATGTCGCGGTCCCGCAGGTCGTCTAGCAGCGCGTCGAGTTTTCTAAGATGGACACCGGTCACAACTGCCTCTTCGTGAAGAACACCACGAAGTTCTTCTGTGGCAGCTTTCAGCTCCTCGGTCGGGTACGACAAAAGTGCTGAGAGAACCTTGAAGGTGCGTGCGCGCTTCTGAGTGGTCATTCTGAGACCTCCATCGGGTTTTTTGTCTGTTTCTTTTTGGGGCCGCCAAAAAACAGTGTTGCGTCGCTAACCCCGGTGGAGCAGTTGTTTCCGAATGAGAAACCGCAGGAGCCGCGCATGTCGTGCGCATCTGCACCTACTTCGCGGTGAGTCGTCGGAATGACGAAGCGGTCTTCGTAATTGGCGATGGCCATCAAATGGTACATGTCCTCGATGTCCTGACCGTTGAGACCCACCCGTTCAGCAATGCTGTTGTTGATGATGCCATCGACGTTTTTGGCGCGCATGTAGGTCCGCATCGCGAGCATACGCTCGAGACATCGGGCTATCGGTTCCTCGGCACCGGCCGTTAACAGGTTGGCAAGATATTTCAGCGGAATCCGCAATGAGCGGACGTCTGGCATCTCGCCATCAATACCCATCTTGCCAGCTTCGGCGGCGGACTGGATTGGTGAGAGTGGCGGGACGTACCAAACCATGGGCAGTGTTCGATATTCTGGATGGAGCGGGAAAGCGACTTTCCAGTCCATGGCCATTTTCCAAATCGGAGAACGGCGCGCTGACTCGATCCAGGCTTCTGCGACGCCGTCCTGGCGTGCCTGAGCTATGACATCGGGATCGTTTGGATCGAGGAATATTTCAAGCTGCTTCTCGTAGAGGTCTTGCTCGTCTTCGGCACTGGCAGCAGCTTCGATGCGGTCGGCATCGTAAAGTATCACACCAAGGTATCGAATGCGGCCGACACATGTTTCTGAGCAAACTGTCGGCTGGCCCGCTTCAATCCGTGGGAAGCAAAAGATGCACTTCTCAGATTTGCCACTTGCCCAGTTGTAGTAGACCTTTTTGTACGGGCAGCCTGACACGCACATGCGCCAGCCGCGACATTTCTCCTGATCGATAAGGACGATGCCATCCTCTTCGCGTTTGTAGATAGCGCCGGAGGGGCACGATGCAACGCAGGTTGGATTGAGGCAGTGCTCACACAGCCTCGGCAAGTACATCATGAAGGTGTTTTCGAAAGCACCGTAGATTTCTTTCTCAACGCCCTCAAAGTTCGTATCCTTTGAGCGTCTGGAAAATTCACCACCCAGGATCTCTTCCCAATTCGGCCCCCACTCGATCTTCTCCATCCGTTCGCCGGTCAGCAGCGAGCGGGGCCGGGCCGTCGGCATCGCCTCCTTTTCAGGCGACGCTTGCAGGTGCTCGTAGTCGAACGTGAAAGGCTCGTAATAATCGTCGATTTCGGGGAGATCCGGGTTGGCAAAGATCTTCGCCAGGATACGCCATTTAGAGCCTTGCCTCGGATGCAACCGGCCTCCACGGTTGCGTGTCCAGCCACCGTTCCACTTCTTCTGATTTTCCCACTCCTTGGGATAGCCAATTCCCGGTTTAGTCTCCACGTTATTGAACCAAGCATATTCCATCCCGTCGCGATTGGTCCAAACGTTCTTGCATGTAACCGAACAAGTGTGGCACCCGATGCACTTATCAAGGTTCAGCACCATTGCGATTTGCGCGCGAACTTTCATTCCGCAGCCTCCTTGCCGACTTCGGCGTACGGCCGTTCCAGCCAATCTATGTTTTTCATTTTGCGGACGACAACAAATTCATCACGATTCGAACCGACGGTTCCGTAGTAGTTGAATCCGTAGGACAGCTGCGCGTAGCCACCTATCATGTGAGTGGGTTTCAGCGTGGCACGGGTAACTGAGTTATGGATACCGCCACGATTGCCAGTCACTTCCGAACCTGGCGTGTTCACGATCTTCTCTTGTGCATGGTACATCATGACCATGCCCTGACTGACCCTCTGTGAAACGACCGCGCGGGCTGTGAGTGCCCCGTTGGTATTATACGCCTCGACCCAATCGTTATCGACGATGCCGGCGGCTTTCGCATCGGTTTCCGACAACCAGACAACTGGTCCGCCCCGATTGAGAGTCAGCATTAGAAGGTTGTCGGAGTAAGTCGAGTGGATGCCCCATTTTTGGTGGGGCGTGATAAAGTTCAGAACGACTTCAGGATTTCCGTTCCCGACATTGCCCTTGATCCGCTCAACGGTCTTGAGATCAACGGGCGGTTTCCATGTACACAGTTCCTCGCCAAACGCCCGCATCCACAAGTGGTCCTGGTAGAGCTGCTGACGCCCTGTGAGCGTGCGCCAAGGTATCAGCTCGTGGACGTTGGTGTAGCCTGCGTTGTAGCAAACGTGCTCACTCTCAAGGCCCGACCAAGTTGGCGATGAAATGATCTTGCGCGGTTGCGCAGCGACGTCCCGGAATCGAATCTTCTCGTCTTCCTTCTTTCTCGCCAGGTGTGTGTGCTCGCGACCTGTCTGCTGGCCGAGTGCTTCCCAAGCCTTGACCGCAACTTCACCGTTTGTTTCTGGCGCAAGCATCAATACGACCTCGGCGGCTTCGATGTCGGTCTCGATACGAGGCATGCCCTTTGTCGGGCCTTCCTCGGTCACTACGCCATTGAGGTCGCTGAGATTCTCAACTTCGGTTTCGGTGTTCCAGCCAATGCCTTTACCACCGTTGCCAAGCCTGTTCATCAGTGGTCCAAGTGCAGTGAAGCGCTTGTAGAGATTTGGATAGTCGCGCTCCACGACCGCCACGTTTGGCATTGTCTTGCCGGGGATTGGATCGATTTCACCGCGCTTCCAATCCTGCACGTCGTAAGGCTGTGCGATCTCTCCAGGTGTGTCGTGCATGATCGGTGTGAGAACGACATCCTTCTCGACACCAAGCACCTCGGGGACGACTTCTGAAAACTTCTTGGCGATGGATTTGTAGATGTCCCAGTCGCTCTTGCACTCCCACACCGGGTCAGTTGCCGCCGTCAGAGGGTGAATGAACGGGTGCATATCGGAGGTGTTGAGATCGTTCTTCTCGTACCAGGTCGCAACCGGCAGCACGATGTCGGAGTACATACAGGTGGTCGACATGCGGAAATCGAGTGTGACTAGTAGGTCGAGCTTTCCTTCGGGCGCATTCTCGTGCCACTTCACTTCAGTCGAACGCTGCACGCCTTCAGCTCCGAGGTCTATTCCCTGAACGCTATGCGTCGTGCCTAGTAGATGCTTGAGGAAATACTCATGCCCCTTGCCTGAAGAGCCAAGCAGATTCGAACGCCAGACGAAGAGGTTCCGCGGCCAGTTTGCCGGGTCATCAGGGTCGTGGCACGACATTTCTAGTTCACCAGACTTGAGGTGCTGGGCAACGTAGTCTTTCGGCTCGACGCCTGCCTCAGCCGCATGTGCGGCAATTGAAAGAGGGTTTTGCTTGAGCTGAGGTGCTGATGGAAGCCATCCCATCCGCTCTGCACGAATGTTGTAATCGATCATTGTACCGGACCAGTCGCCTTTCGGAGCCGTTGGCGACAGAATTTCGTCCACGGTCAGCGCTTCGTATCGCCACTGATCTGTGTGTGCATACCAGAAGCTGGTTGAGTTTTGCTGGCGCGGTGGTCGCCCCCAATCGAGGCCAAAGGCCAATGGCAGCCAACCGGTTTGCGGGCGCAGCTTTTCCTGGCCGACGTAGTGTGACCAACCACCACCGGATTGGCCAACACATCCACACATGATCAGGAGATTCATTATCCCCCGATAATTCATGTCCATGTGGTACCAGTGATTAAGACCAGCGCCGAGGATCACCATAGAACGACCATTGGTCTTTTCCGCATTGGTGGCGAACTCGCGGGCAACAGTAATGATCTTGTCGCGAGAAAGCCCTGTGATGCGTTCAGCCCATGCCGGTGTGAAGGGAATGTCGTCATCGAACGACTTCGCCACGTTTCCGCCGCCAAAACCGCGGTCTAGGCCGTAGTTTGCGCAGAAGAGGTCGAAGACCGTGACAACGTATGCCTCGCCATCCGCTAGCTGCACCTTCTTGGCCGGGACGTTGCGATTAAGCACGTCGCCGTGATCAGTAGCAACGAAGTTCTCGGTCGCCCGGCCTCCGAAGTACGGGAAGCCAACCGCCACCATCTCGTCGTGCCCCTCAGCGAGTGACAATTTCAGCCGCACGTCGCGGCCTTGCACATCCTTTTCTTCGAGGTTCCACTTACCTTTGTCACCCCAGCGGCAACCGATCGAGCCCGTCGGCGCGACAAGCTCGCCCGTTGTCTCATTGATGGCGACGGTTTTCCATTCGGCATTATTGTCTTCGCCAAGCGCACCAGAGACGTCTGCAGCACGTAGCAATGTCGATGGGATCAGCTTCCCGTCGTTTTCTTCGAGACGAACGAGCATTGGCATGTCGGAATACTTGCGGACATAATCCTCGAAGTACTCGGCTTTTCGGTCGAGGTGATACTCGCGCAGGATTACGTGTCCCATCGCAAGCGCGAGAGCTGCATCGGTACCTTGCTTCGGATTAAGCCACAGGTCGGCAAATTTCGTGGCCTCTGCGTAGTCGGGCGAAACGACAACCGACTTGGTCCCTTTATAGCGAACTTCTGTATAGAAGTGCGCATCCGGCGTCCTCGTTTGAGGAACGTTCGAGCCCCATATCATCAGGAAGCCAGCGTTGTACCAATCTGCGGACTCCGGCACGTCCGTCTGCTCACCCCAAGTTTGCGGGCTGGCTGGTGGCAGATCGCAGTACCAGTCATAAAATGAACCACAGCAGCCGCCAAGCAGTGAGAGGTAGCGTGCACCAGCCGCATACGAAATCATAGACATCGCAGGGATTGGTGAAAACCCGAAGACGCGATCAGGGCCATATGTCTTCGCCGTATAGGCATTCGCCGCGGCAATGATCTCCGTGACCTCGTCCCACGTCGCTCGAACCATTCCTCCGTGGCCGCGAACTTTGATGTAGTTCTGCCGTTTCTGTGGGTTCTCAACGATCGACTTCCAGGCTTCGACAGGCCGCATGCTGGCCCGAGCCGCACGCCAATGTCTGAGGAGCCGAGATCGCACGAGGGGATATTTGAGGCGTGCGCCGGAGTAGAGATACCAGGAATAACTGGCACCCCGGGCGCATCCACGTGGCTCATGATTTGGGAGATCGGGTCGCGTTCGCGGGTAGTCCGTCTGTTGCGTCTCCCACGTAACGATCCCTCCCTTGACGTAAATCTTCCAAGAGCACGAACCCGTGCAGTTTACGCCGTGCGTTGAGCGGACAATTTTGTCGTGCTGCCAACGCTTGCGGTAACCCTCCTCCCATGCGCGGTCTTCACTGGTGAGCACGCCGTGACCATCTGAAAAGGTGTCGACCTTCTTAGAAATAAAGTTTAGCCGATCAAGAAACTGAGACATCTTCCGTCCTCTTTTCATCTAAACCTTGGAGACGACGCAGATACCGATCGCGCCGTCTGCGAGAACGCTATGGGTTCCGGAACTCTGCTCCCGGGCGCAAGTAGAACCACCAGTTGATGACGATGCAGAGCGTGTAGAAGGCAGCGAAGCCATAGAGAGCATATTCAGGCGTCGTAGCCGTGATTTGCTCGCCGAAGACTTTCGGGATGATGAAGGCACCATAGGCTGCCACGGCCGATGTCCAGCCTAGGACGGGACCTGCTTGTTCGCGGTCGAACACCACCGCAATGGTGCGGAATGTCGAACCGTTACCGATACCGGTTGCTGCGAACAGGATTAGGAACAATATCAGGAACGGAATGAAGTGCTCCTCGGGTGTCGCAGACGCATAGGCCTGCTTCATGAAGTACGCGACGCCCAGTGCACTCGCGACCATGACGACCGAGATGATTTGGGTAACTTTCGCGCCGCCAAGCTTATCAGAGATCATGCCGCCGATGGGACGGATGAGCGCGCCGATAAATGGTCCTGTCCAGGCATACATCAAGGCGCTGGGACCGTTCGGGTTGACCGTATCGTGTGTCATCAAGCCATCAACTTCGATGTGCTGAAAGCCGAAGATCACCTTGATGGCTAGACCGAACGCGGCAGCATAACCAATGAACGAACCGAAGGTCATGGTATAGATGACCGTCATCGCCCAAGTGTGCTTATTCCCGAAGATCTTGTACTGGCGCGTAAGGCTCTCGTGAATCTTGCCGGGGATCATCCAGAGCAAGCCGACGGTTGCGGCGATGACTGCAGGCAGCACCAACCATTTTGATAGCAGCAGCCCTGCCCCTCCGGTGCTCGCGGGCAGCATCAGCCAGAGACCGGCCGACGCGGTTAGCAAACCAATGAGCAGCATGCCGCTGATCTTGGCGAATGCACCGACCGGTGATCCAATATTCGGGGAAACATGTTCATCACCGATATTGTTCATGCCGATCCAGGCGGCAATAACGAGTGGAATGAGAATGGCGACCCAGATGAAGCCGGCGTTATGAATGAAGGTTTCAGTTCCCGCAGGAATCTTACCGATCAAGGTGCCTGACGTGTTTTTTAATATTCTCGCCGTGCCGCCAAAGACACCAGCCGTCATGACAAGCGGAATGAGGATCTGCATAGTTGTGACGCCGAAGTTTCCGAGACCGGCGTTCATGCCCAGCGAGTATCCTTGCACCTTTTTGGGAAAAAAGAAGCTGATGTTGGACATCGACGATGCGAAATTCCCACCACCAAATCCGGATAGCAGAGCCACGGCCTGAAATTGCCAGAGCGGGGTGTCCGGTTGAGTCAGCAGGTAGCCGGTCAGAGCAGCTGGAATTATCAGCAATGCGGTCGTAAAAAAGATCGTGTTGCGACCACCGGCGAGGCGAATAAAGAATGTCGAAGGGATGCGCAGCGTTGCACCAGACAGGCCTGCAATGGCCGCGAGGGTGAACAGCTCCTGTTTAGTGAAATCAAATCCCAGATTGATCATCTGGACTGTAATAATCCCCCAATAGAGCCAGACCGCGAATCCGCAGAGTAGGCAGGGAATTGAGATCCAGAGATTCCGATTGGCGATGGCCTTGCCCTCGCGTTGCCAGAAGCCCTCGTCCTCGGGGTTCCATCCATGAAGGGTCGAGCCCTTGGTTCGTTCCGAGTTGGTTGCCACTTCGGCCATTGTCCCCTCCGTTGGGATTGTTGGTGGAATGGAGCGGACCGCCGCATCTCGAGGGCCCACAGCGGTCTCCTTATTGAGCTAGGTTTGCGCGAGATACGTTCGGCATGGCGGCCGCAGCATCCTGAGGTCTTGGCACCGGCTCGTCCGGGACATCCGAGAGGTACTTCTCGTCTTCGAGGGCTGGGTGACGGCGCTTCTCCATCCGCCTGATCGCGACATGCATCCAGATCGTCGACACAGCGACGATGCCAAACATCAGCATGTACGGGGCCGTCCATACGCCTGTGTGGTCGAGCAAAATCCCGAATGAGATCGGCAAGACAAATCCGCCGAGCCCCCCAATCATACCGACTAGGCCACCAACCGAACCGACATGATGGGGGTAATACACCGGGATATGCTTGTAGACCGCCGCCTTGCCGAGGCTCATGACGAAGCCGAGGACCACGGTCAAAAGAACGAAGAATGTAAGGCTTATACCGAACGTGAACTCGATTGGCCCTTGGATACCCTGCACTGTATAGGTCGTCTCAGGATAGCTCATGATGAAGAGGCAGATGAGCGATACGACAAAAGTCAAATACATTACGAAACGTGCACCCCACTTGTCCGACATCCAGCCGCCAAGAGCGCGAAAAACGGAGCCCGGGAGCGAATAGAGGCCAGCCAATACACCGGCGGTCGTCAGCTCTAATCCATAGGCGCCGACATAGTAGCGGGGCAAAAACGAAGCTAGAGCAACGAAAGCACCAAAAACGAAGAAGTAGTATGTCGCAAAGCGCCAGACCTGGATGTTCTTCAGCGGTTCCAGTTGTTGCGCGGCAGTTACCGGAGCCGCACCCGTCTTCCTGCGGGCAATCTGCGCCGGATCTTCTTTTGCAAAGATATAAAAGAGCACGGCCGTGATCGCGAGGACGATCGCGTAGACGCGGGCCGTTCCTTCCCAGCCCATCGCAACGACAAGGAATGGTGCAGCAAAGTTCGTGACCGCAGCGCCGACATTGCCCGCGCCGAATATGCCGAGAGCAGTTCCTTGGCTGTCTTTCTCGAACCATTGGGACACATATGCGATGCCAACGATAAAGGAGCCACCGGCAAGACCGATACCGAGTGCTGCGAGGAGAAAGACCTCGTACGTCCGCACCGACGTGAGTAACCAGACAGCCACGGCTGTAACAAGCATCTGGAGCGAGAACATGAGGCGACCGCCGTATTGCTCGGTCCAGACACCCAAAAAAATGCGGCTTATGGATCCCGTCAGCACCGGTGTGGCGACCAGCAGGCCAAATTGAGTATCGTTCAGCCCAAGCTCGCCTTTTATCTTGACGCCGATGATCGAGAAGATTGTCCAGACCGCAAAGCAGACAGTGAAGGCGAGCGTACTGAGTCCCAACGCCCGGTACTGATCCGAACGGGTGACTCCGTCGAGCGTATGCATGGTTGGGTCTCCTCGCGTAGTCCGTATCGCCACCCATTTGGTGGTTGACGCGAGGTATGCTGCGCCTGGTACTTGCAGAGTTCGCTTGATCAATATCAAATACAGGGGACGGGCCAGGCGAAATAAATGGTGGAACGAACTGGGTCGTCTCGGCGACTGGCGAACTGAGGCTGAACTATTGACGATAGAGGATGCGGAGACTTGACAATTATCAAGCGTAAAGCCAGCTTATGTAAATTGGTTGCTGGGGTTGTGATTGAGTTTGGGACATTGACAGTCGATGCGGGCTGAGGATGCCAGTGAGATACGGCAGCTTTCCCTGTTCTGCGATTGTAGCGATGGGACGTTCGCCCTCCTCGTCGAAGCGGCGTTTCTACAAAGGTTTCCTGCTGGTGTGGAACTGATACGGGAGAGCGAGCCAGCCGACTTTCTTTATGTCGTGGTGGAAGGACTGGTTGAAATGTTCGCCACCCATCTCGATCGCGAAACGACTATTGGCTTCGTTCAACCGCTCGGCACGTTTATCCTTGCGGCGGTGTTGCGAGACCAGGTTTATCTCCAGTCTGCGCGAACGGTAGAGCGTTCCCGCGTGCTGATGATTCCAGCCGAGTGCGTGCGACGCGCGATGGTCGCGGACCAAGCGTTCATGACGGCAATCGTTGCTGAATTGGCGATGTGCTATCGCAATCTCGTCAAAGACATCAAGAACCAGAAGCTGCGTTCAGGAGCTGAACGCGTAGCGAATTGGATTTTGCGTGCCAACGGACGCGCAAAGACCAACAGCGTTGTCCGCCTACGCGTAGAGAAGCGGTCGCTAGCGGCACATCTCGGGATGACACCAGAGAATCTCTCCCGTGCTTTCAACACTCTGCGACCCTATGGTGTCGATGTCCGTGGTGCCGAAATTCAGATTCACGACATCGACGATTTGGTTAAATTCGCGAAGCCACAATCACTGATCGATGATCATTCCAGCTGAGCGGATCTAGTTGACGTGGGATGCGCACAACTATGTCGCGAGCCCGCCATCTTGAAAAAACCTGACCGAGGACCATCTCGGAGTGACTGGCATGTTGCGACGAGCGAAGGTGCAAAGATGCACCGGATAGAGGTCGGACATCTCATCACCGGTTGATGGTGAACCGCTAGAGCGGATCAGTGGAAAGTGATGAGCGTCACTCATTGGCACTGGCTTTAGGCCCTAGTTTTGCCGAAAATGAGTGGAGTACCGTTGCCAATCGAATGCTATATTTTGCACAGGAACTGCCTTGGGTAACGGACTGACCCCACGTCGTTAACATGGTGTTGATGAAATGGTAGGAGGTCCGACATGTACAAGAACATCCTGGTCCCCATAGACATCAGCTATCAAACGAGTGTGTGGCAGGAACCGGCTTTGTGCGTCGCACGCCAGCTGGCCCGGGATTCAGGCGCGCGCATCCATGCACTGACCGTCGTGCCATCAAATTTGCTTGGCGGCTACTATCCTGATCTACATACCAGGGATGTTGTGCGAGAAGCGAGGAACAAGCTTGCAAGCATAGTGCGAACTGGGGCGATGCGCGGAGCGGAGGTCACCGTAGGTGTTGAAAGCGGAGGCATCTGTGCAGAAATCCTCAGAGTGGCGCGTGAGCTGTCGGCGGATCTCATCGTTATGGCTTCTCATGGGCCGGAGACGATCGACTATTTGCTCGGCTCGAACGCATCGCACATTGCGCTACACGCGCCCTGCTCGGTTTATGTCGTGCGCGAACGGCGTCCGGATGGGAGCCGCGGAGTGATGGCGGAAACCCTCGAGATGAGTAGTTGATGTCCGAGTGAGAATTCAGCAGGCATCGGTGCCAACGCGGCCGGCGTGGATTGAAGCGATCGCACAACAGATGCGTCACTTCGAGTGGATAGATACGAAATGTTACTCGGCACTGGGTATAGGATTTCGGAACGAGTCAAGGCTGAGCGAAAGGTTTGACGGAGTTTGGACTAGGTGAGTGGCGTATTACGCAATGCAGGGATCCGATCCTTTTACCTCTTGTTGTCTCGGATACCTCTTGTTGTCTCGGATCTTTACCACGGAACGGTGTCCGAAGACGGGCAGCATGGGGCCGTCGATGGTGCCGCTTTCC
>JBPCWA010000346.1:0-3444 GCA_051009975.1 Hyphomicrobiaceae bacterium | reverse complement strand
GCCATAACGATCCGGAACGGCACGGGTCGTCCGGCTGGATAGGGGGCATTGCGGCTGTTTTAATTGTGATCTCGGCTTGCGCCTTGATCGTAGTAATGAATATCAAAGTGAATCAGGAAATTGATGAATTTGCTACAACGAAAACAGACAGCGCGCAGTGGTCTCTTGCGCAGTTGGACGTAGAGCATCTTGCACTTCAGAACGCGCTGACGAAGGCCCTGCGTTCGCCAGACTCTTTCCTTGACGATGTGCGGCGGCGGTATGACGTTTTCTATAGCCGTGTTAACACCCTGAAGACTAGTGAGGTCTATACGGCCTTGCGTGAGACCGACAACGCGGCAAAGGAACTCGCCAAAGTCGAGGCATTTCTGTCGGCAGCTAAGCCCCTTATCGATGACGCGGATCCAAATCTTCGCAAGGCTTTGCCCAAGCTTGCCGCGCAGGCCGAAGAACTTCGCCCGGTCGTGCGGAAAATTACCCTCGGCGGGGTCACAATTTTTTCTAGAGAGGCGGATGCACAACGCCTCGGAGTGGTGAACCTCCTCGCTTTAGTGTCGACGATTACGCTGACATTGATCGCGGCCCTGCTGTTCTTGCTGGCCTTACTTCTCTGGATTAACCGGCAGTCTCGCCAAAAGACCTTAGAACAAAGCCAAATGCGATCGCGGTTTCAGGCTATCGTTTCAACTTCGCTCGATGCTGTTATCGTGGCAAACCGTGAAGGGCGAGTTTTGGATTTCAATGGAGTTGCTGAAGATATATTCGGCTACTCACGCGCCGAAGCCATCGGTGAGTTGTTGGAGGACCTGATCATCCCCAGCCGAATGGTCGAGGCTCACCGTACTGGCATGGACCGTTATCGGAGGACCGGCACGTCGAAAGTGGCTGGGAAAGGTCTACTGAAGCTTGAAGCGCGTCGGAAATCCGGTGAAGTGTTTCCTATCGAGGTATCAATCTCTTCTGCACAATCGGTGGATGGTGAAGTCTTTGTATCTTTCATCCGTGACATATCGAATCGCATCGCAGCCGAAAATGAACTCATCAAGGCCCGTGATGACGCCGTGGCAGGAGAACGCACCAAGGCGAACCTTCTTGCGATCATGAGTCACGAGATGCGGACGCCACTTAACGGCATGCTGGGCACGTTGGAACTTTTCGACATGGAAGAGGTGACCGAAAAACAGAGAGAAAGGCTCGACATCATCCGCAGTTCAGGGCAACTGCTCCTGCAGCATGTAAACAATGTGCTAGATATTTCCCGGGCAGATTCCGGCAAAATTGAACCGGTTGCCGAAGAGTTTTCTCTAACTGATCTCGTTTCCGAAGTCGTAGATAGCCAACGCGCAGTGGCCGAACATCATGGCAATTTGATCTCTCAAAAAGTATCGACAAACGGTCATGACACTTGTCTTGGTGACGTTGTCCTATTGCGCCAGATACTCCTTAATCTGATCGGGAATGCAGTTAAATTCACGCGCGATGGGAAAATCACCGTGACAGCTAATAGGCCCGAGAATGACACTTACATTGAGTTTCAGATTAACGATACGGGAATTGGTATCGCTGATGAGGACAAAAGCCGCATTTTTGAGGACTTTGTGACCCTCGATACATCATACAGCCGTTCGGCCGGCGGCACCGGCCTTGGACTGGGAATCGCCCGACGCCTCGTAGAAGAGATCGGCGGTGAGATCGGCGTCGAAGGCGTCCCGGACAAAGGAAGCGTCTTTTGGTTTCGCGTGCCTTTGCTGGAGGTAAGCTCGGTTCAAAAACAACTATTCAGTTCGCCGGAAAAAACATCAGCAATTGGAGCTGCTCCCAAGCTGCCATCGCTGAGAGCGTTGATCGTGGAGGATAATAGGATCAATCGCTTCGTCGCCCGTGAATTGTTGGAGCAAGAGGGGATGAAGGTAGACGAAGCATTCGACGGCGCAATGGGCGTGAGGTTGGCGGGTGAGAATGCATACGACATAATCCTGATGGACATATCAATGCCGGTGCTCGATGGCGTTGAGGCGACCCGAAAAATCCGTGCAACCGAGAATTCTGACGAGCAAGTACTAATCGTTGCATTGACAGCCCACGCACTGCCGGCCGACATAGAGCGTTTCCGAGCAGCAGGAATGAACGACATTCTTGTCAAACCGATCTCCCGATCTTCAATTCGCGCCATTCTTCAAGACGCTGCCGGGAACAGTAAGGGGCATGACAATCAAAAGTTCGATTTTCCGGGGTCGACTGCGCCACAATTAACCGACGAGGCCCAGCGGTCTGAACTTTCTGACACGCTAGGCGACGACCGGGTCGCTTCTCTTCTCGATGAGTTCGACATTGAGATGGAAAATGCACTGAACCAACTAGCCGATCTTTCGCGAAGCGATGTACCACGGTCAGAATTGGCATGCCTAGCACATCATGCGGCAGGTTCGGCGGCATTGCTGGGCGCACGCGGACTGCGTTCGGAATTGATCGCGCTTGAAGAGTTTCTGCTTTCACCTAATGAGGCCATCGATGAATACGATATTGACTCGCTTCGGCTCACCTGGAGCAAATCTCGGCAACTTATTCGGAAAGGCTTTCAGAAAAATCGGTCGGATCAAAACTAGGGGGCGTCCCGACGCGAGTTGGCAATACGACGATGAGCTGCTGTTGGACTACGGAACAATTTTTTTTGGAGAAACACTGTGTTGCGAATAATTTCGGGAACTTTTTTGATTGCATTCTTTACGCTTGCTTTGCCGTCACATGTTGCCTTCAGTCAACTAGACAGACAAAAAACTTATAAGGTCGGGCCAGGCGATACGTTGACAATTAGTGTATTTGGACAAGAAGAATTGTCTGGAACATATACTGTCGACGCAGAAGGTTATGTCCAACTGCCTGTCGCCGACCCTTTGCGCATCGCAGGTCTGACACTCAGGCAAACCCAAGATCTATTGAAGAATCGATTAGCCAAGGGTTATGTCATCAAACCTGAAGTCAGCGTTCGCATCCATGAAGTTCGGCCGGTCATCATCATCGGAGCGGTCAGGCGGCCGGGGACCTTTACGTTCCGATTTGGTATGACGGTGGCCGAAGTTGTAGCTCTCTCGGGGGGCTTCGGTGGTGAGGCACAGGACACCAAATCATCACGTCCCAAACTAGTAGCTGCAAAGGAGCGCTTAGCACTTCTGAATCAAAATCGCCGTGATTTACTGCTTCGATTGGCGCGTGCCGATGCTGAGCTATCAGGTGATGAGAGACTCGTACCGCCACAGGAACTCGAGGCGGATGCAGATCCCCGAATATTATTGATGATCGCGGACCAACAGACCTTATTATTTAAGTCTAATGAGCAATACCGACGTAGTTTGGATTTGATAAAGAAACAAAGACATCGCATTGATGTTGAGATTTCTGCACTCAAGAAAGAACGACAGGCAGCTGTACGCCGGACCGAACTCG
>JBPCWA010000345.1:0-6203 GCA_051009975.1 Hyphomicrobiaceae bacterium | reverse complement strand
TGACAGACTCGCCGTTCGGAGATTTTTTGGTTTTGGTGGGCGGTCCTTGCCAGCACGCCAAGCACATCCTCAGACCTATTCTGGCAACGACCCTGCCGCAATCGAGATCGTGAAGCGATTTAGTCGGTATGATCGTTTCCAGCTTGGTGCTTTGCAATTCATCGAACTGCACAGAAGCCACCAGCCAACCGAATTTCAGCTGGGTACCAATGGTAAAACGTTACGGCAATGCGCGCCTGGTAGTTCAAAAAGCCTGACAATTCCATTGCATCAACTGTTGGGTTTGCGTCGGAGACTCAGAGATCGGCGAATACCGAAGCGTCATACATGCGTGTGGAAAACGACGTATGGCACTTGGAAAAAACAGGCCGGGCGAGCTGTTCGTTATCCGCAACATCGCAGCACTTGTTCCGCCCTATGAAGAGAACGGCACTTACCATAGCACCTCGGCGGCAATCGAATTCGCTGTGACAGCACTCAAGGTGAAACAGATCGTGATCCTGGGTCGCGGATTGTGCGGCGGCACAATGGCTTCAATGGCGGCTGCAACTTCGATGACAGCGCCTCGCTGCAATCAATGACGGCAACCGGTGCACCTGGCAAATCCAGGTCATCGCAATCTCAATCGGAAATGGCAGAATGCGCCGCTGCACGCGGCGTAGCGGAGCCATAGGGAATGACCAACTTTCCATTAGTTGCAATGATCACAATTGTGAAACTCCAGCAGGTACCTGTCTCAATTCTAGCTTGTTCAGAAATGAAATCGTGGTTTACACTATGAACCCGCGAGCTGCGTCTGGCCGAGCCTATGCCGCGAACCTGTCCGTGCGACGATAAAGGGGAATCGCAATCATGTCAGCTGAAGCGACAAAAACCGAAGGCGCCATAAAAGGCGGCAATGGTACCTACAGATTTGCTATGGAAGGCTTGGACATCGTTCCAGCCGGCACGGGTTATTCAACATCGCATGGCGGCGTCGTCGAAGGCGAGCGCATGCTGGTTGGCTATATCCGAAAACCACGCGGCACAGGATCGCGACCCCACTCGCACCCCAATGAACAGTTCAACTACGTCTTGCAAGGCACCCTCCAAGTCGAAATGGACGGCCAGTCGTTCCAAGTCCCTGCCGGCTCGATCGTCTACGTGCCCGCCAACATGGAACATTCCATGGTTGCCACGCCTGACGAAGACGTGATCTTCCTCGCGATCAAGGACCTCTCACACGGCATAATCGGAAAGGCAACCGATGGGACCATGGAAGGCCCACTCTACATGGAAGGCTTCAAGCCCAAAGAATAAATTATGTAATCCGATTTGCCACTGAATCAACCAAAAACACGAAGTCATTCGTCAGGGAGAAGTAACATATGGCGGTAAAAGCAATTAAGGCCGGAACGCTGATTGATTGCACCGGCGCCGACCCGATCAAGGATGCAGTTGTTCTCGTCGACGGTAAGAAGATTACTGAGGTTGGACCGGCCGCGAGCGTCAAGATTCCTGAGGAAGCCGAAATCATCCAAGCGACCGGTAAAACCGTGATGCCTGGCATGATGGACATCCATATTCATATCGGGCAGTTCAACAACCGTTGTTTCAAGAATTATCGCGTCGCGCAGTGGGAAGTCACGCCGCAATTGCAACAGATGTACATGCTGTTCCAGGCACAGCTATGCTTCGAGATGGGTTTTACAACATTGCGCGATATGGGTGAGATCGGGTCGCGTGGTCTCATGACGCTCGAGACATGCGCTGTGCGAGACGTCATCAATGCCGGCTGCATTCAAGGGCCACGCATTCAGGTTGCCGGCATGACCATTATGACCTGCTCGCATCTGGACCTCATCTTGCCCAAGGCAGCATATCGCCCGGACCCATTCATGACCGGCGACGGGCCGTGGGAGTTACGCCGTCAGGCCCGTTTGGCAGTTAGACAGGGCGCCGACGTGATCAAGGCCTGTCACTCCGGCGGCGGTGGTACTGATGATGAAGAGCCTGATATTCGCAATATGACTTATGAAGAGCTCGACGCGATCGTGGATGAGGCGCACGCCCTCAATAAGCCGTGCGCCTGCCATTGTTTCACGCCTGAGTCGCAGATCAACGCGGTCAAAACCGGCGTCGATACAATCGAGCATATGGTATTCCACTCCAATGAATCTTTGGAACTGATCAAAGGGTCGGGCAAACCGATGATCCCAACGCTACTGCATCGAACCGATCATGCAATCGAGATCCGCAAGGAAGTGGGCACCGCTGAATTTGTGACTGAAAAAATGAAGCAGATCCAGCCCAGTTGCTACAAGACCTTCCAGAAATGCTACGACATGGACATCCCCATTGCGATGGGAACCGATATGGGGCTCGAACCAGGCATGGGCACCAATGCAGGTGAGCTTGAGGTTTACGTCGATCTGGGCATGAGCGAAATGGATGCGCTGCTGACGACGACGCGCAATGCAGCGAATGCGATCGGGTTCGGCAAGTCGCTTGGCACGATAGAGGCAGGTAAGCTAGCGGATCTATTGATCTTGGATGGCAATCCACTCGACGACATCAAGGTGCTTCAGGATCGCGAGAAGATACAGATGGTCATGAAGGAGGGCATGGTTTACGTCGATCGTCGACCTGGACATGCGCGCAAAGAAGTGATCCTGGCCGAACCGGACTCTTGGCGCAAAGTCGACGCTTGATGTAAGAAGAAACAAATTCGCGGCCTGTCGGTGCCCAGTTGGCAGGCCGCGTTTGGTTGTATCGACTGAGATTGAGATCAATAGTGCGATCGAAGCTGTCGAGATCGACCTCATCGACCCCCTGCAGCACGTTTAGGCCTCAATTGCTAGCGAGCCCGATGATTTCGTGTGAATCGATGATCGTTTGCAGGATCTGGTCGGTCGCCTCCCGGTCCGCAAGATCGGCTTAAACAAAAAAGACCTGGAAAATTGTAACGCGGATTGCGCGCCAAGCCAATATCAGCGCGACCTTCATCGACAAGACGCTTTGCTGTCGCCAGGCCAATCCCTCGACTCGCGCCGGATATACCACTGCATCGGCAAGTCTGTCAGATACGATCTAATCTCCCGCCTGTAGCGTAGTCGTCAACTGCGACGACGAACCAGCCCGCCTTGGACTCTCAGCTGTTTCGGTCGTACAAGGGCATAACGCTTGTATTCAAAGGATGAACCATCAGCCATGCTATGGTTCTGAGTTGCCGACAGTGAGACTGCACTCGGGCTTTCGGAACTTGGCCGCAATGTCGAGGTAGACGAGGCAACGACATTGCGTCTGGTGCCGACTTTGGTGAAATCTGGCCTAGTCACCCGTGAGTAACATACTAACCGCAATTTCTGGGCCCCGGCATCAATCGCTTCATCAACTCTACCTGGCTGGCATGCGCCGTTTGTGTCGCCCGTACATGGAGCGTTTGGTGCAGGCAACTGGGGAAGCGATTTGCCTCGATGTGCTGCGTGGACTGGAGCGCGTGGTGGCAGACGCCGTCAATGCGCATTACGAGCTTTGCATTGCACCAAAGATTTGTTCTTCTGACCCGATATACGTCGGCGCCTCTGATAAGGTGATCATGGCCTACCTCCCGAGCGACGGAGTCGACAAAATCGACGAAATCATCAAACAAACCCAACTGAAACCCGTGACCAAGGATACGATTACCGATCCCAAACGCCGCAAATCCGAGTTCACCAAGATTCGGCGAATGGGTTATGCGTTTCGCCATGGCGAAACGCTGCCAGGCGGAGCATCGGCAGCCGATACTGTATTCGACAGCGCTGGCAAGATCGTCGGAGCGATCGATCTTCGTGGCCCACAAGTTCGCCTCGATCGCACCATGCTGAACCAGCTCGCGCCACTGGTTATCAAGTGTGCCATTGCAATCTCGCTGGAACTTGGGTTCGAGCCTGATATGGCGGACGCGTTGAGATTCTTCTCAATTTATACACTTAGCGATTGACGCATTTTCAAACCGCTATTTTAATCTTTGGGCCGACGCGCTGTGACGTCGTGGACCTCGTTTGACACAGCAAAGGTTTGGAGTGACCGTGCGCTCCAACGAATTCCTGAAAAGCAATATCGAGGTGGACTGAAAAACGCAGTCTGTTTTTGGAGGTTTCGCACGCGCTCTCTTGCGACGCCGAGCAGCACTGAACTGGAGGGAACGATGCCCGGGCTTGATCAAGAGCAGGTTAGTCGATATCGCGCCGACGGATACCTCTATCCTTGCGACGGACTAACACCCGACCAAGTGGCACGCTATCGGCAATGTCTGTCAGACACCGAACAGCATCTGGGCGGTCCGATCATGAGCCTTTCCGGCAAGTATCGCCACAACATGCATTTGCTGTGCGGTTGGGTGTACGAACTTATGCGAACACCAGCGATTCTGGACGCAGTCGAGAGCCTAGTGGGCCCCAACATTGTGCTCTACACCAGTCGCTTCTTCGTCAAGCCGGGCAACTCCGAGGGATTTGCTGCCTGGCATCAGGACTCGACCTATTTCGCACTCAGGCCGCACGATCATGTCACAGCTTGGGTGGCTCTGTCGGACGTTTCAATGGCAAGTGGCCCGCTTGAATTCGCCAAGGGTAGTCACATTAGAGGGCAGCTGATGCAGCGAAGCAAAATGGTCGAAGGCAGTGTAAACACGGCCGGACAAATCATTGTCGAATGGTTCGATAAGAGCCAGACCGATTTCGGTGTGTTGAAGCCTGGTCAGTTTTCCTTGCATCATACGTGTTGCGTACATCAGTCGGCGCCTAACCGTTCCGATGGTCCACGAATTGGCGTGGCGCTTAGTTACATTTCGACACGTACACAAAACGTTGGTTCCGTGCGAATGCCGGCAACGCTGGTTCGGGGCACTGATGAACACGGTCATTTCGATTTGCAAGCCAGCCCTAAAGTTGACTTTGGCTCTGACGAAACGCAACGCCATGACGATTCATTCCAGCGGTACTTGCAAAATTTCAATGAACAGCTGGAGTTGCACGAGGCAAAACTACCCGCGGCCTGAAGCTCACCGAATCGCCGACACCCTATCTGGGCTCGCCGAAGCCTTTTTGCGTTCGCACGGACTGGTTTGCAGCGTCCGTCAACATCGTGAGAAGCGCTGCGGCTTGTTCTTTGTGTTGGGCGCGAGCGGAAACGGCGCCGGTATAAACCGTCTCAAGTTCGTAGCCAGGCGGCAATCGACCGACCAGTGTTACTCCAGCCGTGTTCAGGATTTCGGTCACCTGGGTTGAACCGATTGGACTTTCCTCTGGAGCCTGCCCCAGCGCTGCCATTGCCGTCTGGCCGTTTGGAAAAGTTCTCAAGTTTTTCGAAACAATGTCGTGAATGCCAAGATCTCTAAGCACTTTGGCGAAATGGATTCCTGCCGTCGCCTTCTCGGGATCTGGAAAATAGATCGCGTCGGCTGCAAGCAGAGCAGATTTCAACCTTGCACTGTCCGAAACATCGGGCGCGGAATCGCCGTCTCGAACGGCCACGGACGTCGCAACGGTGCCGACATTACTGATTGTGTCACCAACTACGATGCCTTTGGCGTCAAGATCGGCTACAATGGCTTTGGTCAGCAGTATCAAATCGACCGCCTCACCACCGAGGATGCGGTCGCGCATTCCGCCAACCGCGCCAAAGTCACCACTAACACCAAAACCAGTCTCCTTTCGGAAGGATGGTTCCAGCGCCGAGACCAATCCGTTCGCAGCACCGCCACTCAAGACTTTGATGTCCATCATTTGATCCATTTTCACAATATTCGTGGCTTGGCATCTCCTCAGTTGCCCGCTTAGGGCTTACTATTGGGCTCAAAGCCTGGTTCGTAATAGGCGCCCTCTGGCTGGCCCTCGGCCCGATTTCCGTGGATGCCGTGTGTCAGGTCTTTCACGACAAAGAAGTAGACGTCCTCTTCGGGCAGCGCCACAGTGGCATGCTGAACATTGGGCGGGAAGTAAAGCAGTGTGCCCGGCCCTGCGATTTCTGTGTGATCGGCGATCGTAACGCGGAGTTTGCCTTGCACGATGTAGTTCCATTGCTCGTTCGGGTGCGAATGAAGATGAGCACCCGTGCCCTTGGCTTTCTTGATCAAACCTACCTGTGTGCGTTCACCCTCGACAATGGGGCCCACGGCGGACGAGTAGCTCTCACCTGCCTTCATGGTTTCCATTTCGGTTAGTTTGAAGATGCCACCA
>JBPCWA010000344.1:0-9012 GCA_051009975.1 Hyphomicrobiaceae bacterium | reverse complement strand
TCCGCGTTTGGCGAAAAGCAACCAGCGACCAGCTGATAGCGGCCCGTCATCGTCATGGCTAGGCGGTGCACCGCACCCATGAACGACCCTTCTCCGCCACCAATCATTGCGACGCGTAATTGACGTCCAACGCCCGGGTTGTTGTCGGCCATATCTTGACACACCCGATTTAATTGTTGGTCAGACCAAGTAATCGTCGATTGGCGTCGACATCCATGCCGGCGCCTGCAAAGTCATCGAATGACTTTTCGGTTACACGAATGATGTGGCTGCGAATGTGCTCTGCGCCTTCGCGTGCTCCGTCTTCCGGGTGCTTCAAGCAGCATTCCCATTCGAGAACCGCCCAACCGTCGAAATCCATGGCTGAAAGCTTCGAGAAGATTGCGCTGAAATCGACCTGCCCGTCACCGAGTGATCGGAACCTTCCGGCGCGATCCACCCAGGATTGAAATCCACCATAGACGCCCTGTCGGCCAGATGGATTGAACTCGGCATCCTTGACATGAAACGCACGGACCCGTTCGCCGTAAATGTCGAGAAATGCGAGATAGTCAAGCTGCTGAAGGACGAAATGGCTCGGATCATAGAGAATGTTGCACCGCGAATGACCATTTACGCGCTCGAGAAACATCTCGAATGTCGCGCCATCGTGCAGATCCTCGCCGGGATGAATCTCGAAGCAGACATCGACGCCTGCCTCGTCGAATGAATCCAGGACAGGCAGCCAACGTGACGCCAGTTCATCAAACGCAGTCTCAACAAGGCCGGCCGGTCGCTGCGGCCAGGGATAAACATAGGGCCAGGCGAGTGCACCGGAGAAAGTCGCATGCGCGTTCAGGCCCAAGTTTTGTGATGCACGCGCAGCTTTCGTAAGCTGTTCTACGGCCCAGCGTTGCCGCGCAGGAGGGTTGCCGCGAACCGCTTCAGGCGCAAATCCGTCAAACATCTCATCATAGGCCGGATGGACAGCGACGAGCTGGCCTTGCAAATGCGTCGACAATTCCGTGATCTCAAGGCCGTGCCGCGCCAGGATCTCTTTGATAGAGCTGCAGTAATCGCGGGATTGGCTGGCCGCGTCGAGATCAAACAGCCTTGTGTCCCAGGTCGGTATTTGAACACCCTTATAGCCAAGCCCGCTTGCCCAGCCGGCGATTGCATCCAGCGAATTGAAGGGTGGGGCATCATCGGCAAACTGCGCGAGAAATATCGCTGGTCCCTTGATCGTTTTCATTGTGAACCTCCGCCGTATTGTCTGTCCCCACCCGAGATTGCCTGCAACTCAGAACACACGCGGTCCCAGCTATAAGGGCCACCAAAAAAGGTGTGCGCGGTTGGAAACCTAGCAGCCTATAGACGCAAAATGACTGGCCATGACGCAGCTCTGTTCCCAATGGAATATCTGCGGTAGCACAATCGGGCCGCCTCGCAGGCGAGATTTCTGTTGTCGCCTGCGGGGCAGTTGGTCTCTGCCGAATCCTCTGCTCGGACTACTTGCCGCCCCAACGCTTGGGGTAATTCGGCATGCCTTCGTAACCGCACATTGCATAGTGCAGCGGAGGCATCTTTTCGTTGATATATCTGTCGAGATTGGCGCTCGTGATCGCCGGTTGCGGCAGGTTCCATTCAGGACCAGGGATCTTCTTGCCTTCCATGATACGCAACGCTGCGATGATTGGAGTCCGCCACTGATAGGTTGGATAGGTTGGCGCTATCGCCTTGATGCCGAGCTGCTTCCACTTCTGAAGAAAGTCCTGCTGGTCTTCGCCTGTGATGATCGGAACATTCATCCCAGCATCTTCAAATGCTTCAATCGCGGCCACAGACGTTGCGCCGGCATCCATCCAAACTGCAGCCAATTTGCCCTCTCGCTGAATGAAATCCTCAACGATCGACTTTGTTTTGGCCCGGTCGCCGTCCGTGAACTCGGCCCCGACGATCTTCATGCCAGAACCTTCCAGGATGCGCTTCGCAGAGGAGTATCGCGTCTCAAGAACGTCGACTCCTGGCAGAATGCGCAGCATCAGGACCTTGCCGCCCTTCTTCGCGTTATCAGCAATATATTGGGCTGATTGAATTCCGAAGCCGTATCCGCCGACGGGCTTGATAAAGCTCACAGGACACTGCGTATTGACACCTCGGTCAAAGACAATAACCGGCAATTGCTTGCATGCCTTCTCAACAGTGGGCGTCAACGCTGCTGTCGTGTTGGGCGAAACAATCAGAACGTCACACTTTCCACCTGCCAACAGGTCGTCAATGTCAGCGATCTGCTTGTCGTCAGAACCTTCAGCATCTGTGACGATGAATTCCTTGATCTTCGACTTGTTGATATCCACTTCCGCCTGCATCGTCGTCCAGCCGACGACGCGCCAAGGATTGTTCACGCCGGCATTGGAAAAACAGATCGTGCTTGGGCCATCCTTTTTGTATTTTGACGTATCAGCGAGCTTGTCGCCGAAGTATTGTTCCCAGGGCTTGCCTGATGGGCCGTTGGCCTTGGCCGATAGCATACTCTTTTGTTTGGCAAATTCTTTCGGGTCGTCGAAGTTGGGCGCTTGGGCCACTGCAGCAGATGCTATCGACACGATGCCGGTTAACGCAATTGCATATGTAGAAACTCGCATTATTCCTCCCAACGGTTCTTCATTTGGTAATTATATTGGGTAGCCCCGCACACACCGCTAACTCCCCAACCGTCTGCGCCGGTATCTTGCCAGCGCCACGGCCGAAATTAGTATAAGCCCTTGCACGACATCGCGGAAGGGTTTGGGCAGCCCCAACATATTCAGCAACGTGAAAATCGCCTGCAACGTCAATGCGCCGGCAATCGACGCCCCGACGGCACCGCGACCACCGAGCAACTGTGCACCGCCGATGACAGCAGCGGTGATGGCCTGAAGCTCATAGCCGAGCCCCACGTCGGTTGATACGCCGGCAAATCCACCAAGAAGTATTCCGGCAATGACAGCGGAAAGCGATGAAATGACAAATGCTATCACTCGGATGCGCTCGACCGGCGCTCCCGCCAGCCGGGCAGCGCGTGGATTGTCCCCTACGGCATGGACAAGTTTCCCATAATTCGTTCGATGCATCAGCCACCACAGTAGGAAACCCACCACGGCCAGGACGATCACTGCAATAGGAAGAATCTGTATGATTGGTACGTCCCGGATCAGAGCCCGACCGAAATACCGAAATGTATCAGGCAAATAACCGCGTGGTGCGCCGCCGGACCATGTCAACGCTATTCCGTTCAACGTGATCATCATGCCGAGCGTGGCGATGATCGACGGAACTTTCAAATATGACACGACAAGGCCATTGATCACACCGACCACGGTTCCGATCAACAGCATGAGAGCGATCACCCACCAAGTCGCGTTCGGGTCGGCATTGATTAGGATGGAACTGCCGATCACCGTCAGAGTGATTAGCGACCCGACCGACAAATCAAAACCACCCGATGTGATAACGTAAACTTGTCCTGCTGCCAGAATGGCCAGCGGCGCGGCGCGTTTCAGAAAGTTCATGTAGCCCGTCGGCTGCATGAAATGGGGAGCAAGAATTGCGATTGCGATGATCAAGAGTACGAGGACGATGTAGACCGGATTGATCGCGGTCTTGCGCAGACTGGCCAATGTGGGTTGCAAGCCAGCTCGTTCACTCACGCCACGACCCTCTTTGTCCGGAATGCATAGAAGGCCACTGCTGCTACAATAATGATACCGCGAAGAATTTGCTTAGCGAATGCGTCAACGCCTGAAAGATTGAATATCGAGTCGATCAGCGAAAATATGAGCACGCCGGCTGCCGTTCCCCAGACGCCGCCTCGACCACCTGCCAAGATCGTGCCACCAATTACGACAACAGCAATCGACTCGAGATCATAGACACCATCCCGACCAATCCATGGTGCACCGGATCGCAATCGGCTTGCCAAATACAAGCCCGCAACAGCCGCACACAAACTACAGATCACGTGGGCCTGAATGATGGTCCAAGTTGTCTTGATGCCAGCTAGCCGTGCCGCTTCAACATTGCCACCGACTGAATAAATGTTCGAGCCGACCCGGGTAAAGCGCAGAACGAACCAAGCCAGGATTGTCAGCAACAGAAGAAATAGGAGGCTTACTGGTAGTCCGAGAAATTCACCGTAGGCGAAAAACTGGAACTCGGGAGGTACGGAGCCAGCAAAATTGTTGAATGACGCTGATAATAACCCCTGCAGGAGGAGCGCCATACCGAGCGTTGCGATTAGTGGATTGACCTCCAATTGTGTAATGATCAAGCCGTTGGCAAGTCCGACCACGGCGCCAATGAACAGCACAACAAGAATTGCCGGTACTATCATTGCTGGATCACCAGCCATGATGTACGAGGCAAGAACAGCCGAAACCGAGATCAAATTTGCGACCGACAGGTCTATTGACGCGACAAGAATCGCAAACGTCTGGCCCAATGCCGTCAAACCCAAAGCAATGGAGCGGCCCAATACGCTAACAATGTTCTCGAGAGTCAGATATTGAGCTTGCCCGGTGCCAACGGCAACAATGATGTAGATTAGCACCGCGGCCAAGAGCATTAGCCCGGGCGCCATTCGCTCCAATCGCCAACTGCGAGATTGATTGATCGATGCAAGTTTCATCATGCGGCTCCCGCCATATCGTGCTCGCCGGTGGCAACATGCATGATGTCAGTCTCACTCATCCCGCGTTGATACTCGCCAACGATCGCGCCTTCGCGCATTACAAGAATGCGGTCGCTGACGCCGAGAACTTCCGGGAGGTCTGATGAAACCATCATCACGGCAGCGCCGCCCCGCGCTAGCTCGCGCATGAGCTGATAGATTCCGACTTTGGCATTGACATCTATGCCACGCGTGGGCTCGACGAATATGAGAACGGTTGGTTTTAGCGCCAGCCAACGCGCGACGACAGTCTTCTGCTGGTTTCCTCCCGACAGAGAACGCATTTCTTGCTCATAACTAGCCGCGCGGACGTCGAGCTGATCAAGCAGACCGTCATTGTCGGAAACGGCACCGAATCTGCCCTCGAGATGCGACCCAACGATGCTGGAGAACGCTCGCGCGCTCACCATGCCGTTGTCGCGCACGGACTGCATGAGCAACAAAGCCTCTGCCTTGCGATCTCCCGGTAGCATGCAGATTCCATGCTTCACAGCGTCGCGCGGATGCTGGATGGAGACCGTTGTCCCTCGGACCGTGAGTTCACCCGTCTGGAGTGGCTCGTCGCCGAACAAGGCCTTTGCAAGGGCCGTGCGACCAGCTCCCTGGAGACCTGCAAAACCGACAATTTCACCGGCACGCAATTCCAAATCGATGTCTCTCAGCTGATCATTTGAGCCACGTTTGACCATAAGAACTGCTTGACCGATCTCGTCAGCTTCCGCGGGCGGAGGAAAGAAATCTTCGATTTCGCGCCCGACCATTGCGCGAATAATGTCGGCGGTGGGCGGTAAGCCATCGAATGATGCGGTCACCTGCCCGTCTTTCAGAACGGTCACCCGATCAGCGAGGCGATCGATTTCACGCATGCGATGCGTAATATAGACTATGGCTTTGCCTTGCTTGCGGAGATTTTCAACGAGCTCAAACAGCACTTCGCATTCGAGCTCATTGAGAGCTGCGGTCGGCTCGTCCATCACGACGATTTTCGCACCCAGTGCAACCGCCTTGGCAATCTCTACCATCTGCTGTTCGGCTACGCTTAGTTCACCGATCACGCTGCTCGGATCGATCTTGTGCGATCCGCCGAACAACTCGAGCACTGCGCGTGCTTCCTCATCCATCCGCTTCGCATCGAGCATGCCATATCGGGTAAGCTCGTGGCCGAGAAAGATGTTTTCACTCACGGTGCGCTCGGGCAGAAGCGCGAACTCTTGGTGAATCACACTTATACCAGCCCTCAACGCCTCAATAGGATGATTGAACCGAACCGGCTGACCGTCGACGGCGAGAGACCCACTATCGGCTTCGTAGGCTCCAGAGAGAATTTTCATGAGTGTGGACTTGCCGGCGCCATTCTCACCGACGAGCGCGTGGACTTCGCCAGCACGGCAATCGAAACTCACGGCGTCGAGAGCGACAACGCCGGGAAATGCCTTGCGAATGCCCTGCATTTCAAAGACAGGTGCGATCACGGGGCAGCCTCCTGCCACGTGCCGCGAACGAATGTGTAACTCTCGCGGAACAATGTTTCGATATCGGGAAAAAGCGGTCGCCATACTCGTGTTGCGGCGGCGAGTTCAGGAACGCTGTCACCAAAGGCTTCGACGACGATCCAGTTGTCAAATCCGCCGTCGCGCAATTCGCGGAAGATGGCTGGAAAATCGATCTGCCCGCGCCCGGGAATACCGCGATCATTCTCCGATGCATGCACCACACCAACATGTCCCTTGAGGGTCCGCACGGCCTGCAACTGATCGCGTTCTTCGATGTGGGAATGAAACGTATCATACATTATGCGAAACGCTGGATGCCCAACACGTTCAGCATATGACCTAGCCTGCTCCGCCGTATTGAGGAAGTAACTCTCAAATCGGTTCAAGGGCTCGAGACTTAAGAAAATTCCATTTTGCTGCGCATTCTCAGCCATCTGGCGATGGGCATCCGCACCCCAATTCAGCTCGTCTTCCGTCGGACCGGAACCGGTGAATTGGCCCAGCGGCGCGTGAAACGGGCCACCGACAGACTCGGAGCCAAGCGCCACCGAACACTCAAGCGCCCAATTGAGATGCTCGACACCGCGCGCCCGAAAGCCAGGGTCGCTACTCACTGGGTTAGCTTCCAATGAGTCAACAATCGAGGTCGACGTCCGAGATAGGCCAATGCGATCTAGCTGTTTGCCCAACCACTCATAATGCCTTGGCTCACCTGAGAGAACCGGGATTTCGACGCCGTCAAATCCAGTCGCCTTGGCCAGCTCGAGGATGGCCACGTGACTACGCTCTACAAAGCCTGTGTGACATAGCAAATTTATGCTGACTCTCATGGGCGTTCCTCGTGTTGATCGGAGCATAGTCTGTGGCAAAGTCATGTAAACCCTGCACGGGATCGAATAACCCGGTGCGTCCGAAATTCTGGATTGTAGTGGGAACCTTGCGTTTTCAGGCCGATCGTTCATTCTGCGCACCGGAATGAAGGAGGACGATGCCATGGGGACCAAACTCATTCGAAACGCAGAAATCTGGGATGCCGATACCGGGATCTTGTTCTCAGGCGCAATCGAAACTCGTGGCAACAGGATTACAAAGGTCAGTCGGGCAGACATCACCACGTCCGATGACAATGACGACGTGATCGATGCACAAGGGATGACCTTGATGCCCGGCATGGTCGAAGGCCATTGTCACCCAAGCTTTACCGGCATCAGTGAACCGCCCGAGCTCGGCAGAATTTGCCCGGAGGAGCACATGTTGCTCACGGCGCAAAACCTTCGGCTGTTGCTCGATCATGGTTTCACGTCAGCCTTTGAGGCAGCCTCTGCGAAACCAATGCTTGGAGTCACCGCGCGCAACGCCATCGAGAGTGGACTAATTGTCGGACCGCGACTGCGCGCTGCAAGCCCGGAAGTCACAACGACAGCTGGCCTTGGCGACGAACGCCGCAGACACATTTATCAGGAAAGCTTCGGTCTGATTGCTGACGGGCCAATCGAAATGCGGCGCGTGGCGCGGGAGTGCGTCCGTGATACCGTAGACAACCTCAAAATCAATATTTCCGGCGATGAATTCGTAAGCCACGCCCGTGCCGAAATCACGCCACTGGAAAATGACGAACTGGAAGCGTTCGTTTGCGTCGCGCACGAATTCGGCAAGAAGGTTGCGGCTCACGCGCGTTCCTCAAAGAGCGTCAAGATGGCGGTGCGACACAGCATCGACTGCGTCTATCACTGTGATTTTGCCGACGAGGAAGCGCTCGACATGCTCGAAAGCGTAAAGGACACGTGCTTCGTTGGTCCGGCCTTCGGTTTGGTGCACAATTCCACAAAGGAAGGCGAGGTTGCTGGCATTACGAAGGAAGTCGCCGAAGAGTTGCATCTGTTCCGGAAATTTGATGCGACGTGCGAGACCTACCACAAGATTCGCCAGCGTGGCATACGTGTCGTAATCGGCGGCGATTACGGGTTTTCTGTCACCCCGATGGGACAGAACGCACGCGATATAGAACACTTCGTTCAGTACTTCGGCTACTCACCAAATGAGGCCTTGCGTTGCGCGACTATTGTTGGCGCGGCATTGATGGGTCATGACGGCGAACTCGGTGATGTGAAAGAAGGCTACATTGCCGATCTGCTTCTCGTGCGTGGCAATCCTCTGCAGGACGTTTCCATCATGCAGCATCAAGATAACTTTGCGATGATCATGAAGGACGGACAAATCTACAAGGATCCGCGAACAGGTATGATCGAACAGGCCGGGTTGGTCGCTGCGCAGTGAAACAACAGGGGCTCACAAGTTTGCGCTGGACAAGCGTCTTATGGGCTCCTGTTTGCCCGCTGAAGTGGTGCAGAAAGCATTTGCTACCGCCGCCACCGGGAACTTCAATTGCGTGGAAACGCGTTGACTAAATTTGCAAGAGTAAGTGTCTGCAAAGCGGACCAAGCGCCATTGGCGGCAGCCGCATAGTCAGACTTCGGGTGCCCCCAACGCTTCGCAAGGACTCGTGTCATTTGGACGGTGGCTTTGTTATCAAAGCGCGTGCTTCCAGGCTTGAATTGGCTAGGTCTGCTTTTCACTCGGAACCGGACGAAAATCTGTCAAGAATCGGACCCACCTCAACGACTGGTTTTGGCCCATCTCGGACGTATGTTGCTGCAGCTGCTTACGTCCGCTTTCGGGGGCGAACCGGTCGTAGCGTGTTGCAGTTGCTCAGGTCTGCTTATGAGCCAACGTGGGCATTTGGAACGACTTTGCCGGCTGCACGCGGGGGCTGTGGACACGGATTGGCCTCGATATTGGCGTGCAGAGCGCCTGGTTGATTAAGATCACTCC
>JBPCWA010000343.1:0-11847 GCA_051009975.1 Hyphomicrobiaceae bacterium | reverse complement strand
GATCGAACGCGAATGCGGACACAAGGGATAGTGTGTCAGGCGGCGCGTTGGTCCAGGCTCGCCAGATTTGCCATGTTCATTGTTGTAAGAGGTAGTATCCATACGATGATTAACCGCGCGAAACTTTTGCCGTATGACAAATCATGCTGCTGTGGCTTTGGTACGGCATCGCCTCGAACTTGTTCTTGCTAATTGATTTTTTGAGAGTGGCCGTTGTGTTTTCGCTGATTGCTTTGGTGAGCACGGCGGCTCCTTGTTTCCAACTGCTGCAGTGAACGGTTATCTGGAGATGCGTACCTATGCCGACTTGGCAAGTTGTTCTGCTGGGATTTATCGAAGGCCTGACAGAGTTTATCCCTGTTTCCTCAACGGGACACCTCTTACTGGCAGGGCATTTTCTCGGATTTCAATCGCCGGCTAAGACATTTGAAGTCCTGATTCAACTCGGGGCGATTCTCGCGATTTTGTCCGTCTACTCTGCAAAACTCATTGGCTTGGCGATGGACGTGCCTAACGATGCCCGTGCTCGGCGATTCTTGCTGTCCATTGTCCTAGCCTTTTTGCCAGCCGCTCTGATTGGTGTTTTGTTCCATGGCTTCATCAAAAGTGTTCTGTTTGAGAGCCCATTATTGATCTGCGTGACACTGATCGTCGGTGGCGTTGTATTGCTGATTGTGGATCGCTTGGAGCTACAACCCAAATACACAGACGTTATGGACTACCCCACTTCATTGGCCTTTCGTATTGGTGTGTGCCAATGCCTGGCTATGATTCCAGGTGTGTCTCGCTCCGGGGCAACAATTGTGGGGGCGTTACTGATGGGGACCGACAAACGTTCTGCGGCAGAATTCAGCTTTTTTCTGGCCATGCCGACCATGGCAGGGGCGTTCGCCTATGATCTTTACAAGAACCGGGATGTTCTGGATGTTGGGGATGCAACCAGTATTGCACTCGGGTTCATTGTAGCATTCGCGGTTGCTGTGCTCGTTGTCAGGTATTTGCTGGACTACGTGGCTCGCTACGGGTTTGCCCTCTTCGCCTGGTGGCGGATTATCGTTGGAACAATAGGGCTCTTGGGTCTTTACGCCATGGGCTAAACCTCTGACAATGATCGGCAGGCAGAGCAAAAGTTTTGAGAGCGACTCGCCGCCGGTTACAAGCGCACGCCAAAAATGAACGCACGGGGTGTCGCACCGGATGCTGCAAGGTCCGCCGCACGCGGCACATCTGACACATTCTGCTAACGACATACTTGCCAAAAAGCGCCCTAGGGCGCTCGCAATTCATAGCTCGTATTCTACAGTTGGTATGACTGCGGTTGTCCCACTCAGAATGCGAAGTTAGGCGGCATGTGGTTGTGCGGGTTGCGTCAAAACCTGCAAAATGGAAGCGCGATCCTTGCAGGCGCGCAGTTGTGACGAGACATCTGGTTCGCGTAGCAAGCGGGAGATACGCGCCAATGCCTTTAAATGATCCCCGCTCGCATGCTCCGGGGCTAACAGAAGAAAAACAAGGTCGACCGGCTCGTCGTCAAGCGACTCGAAATCAATAGGCTCAGCCAAACGCGCAAAGATACAAACGATCTCTGACAGCGCCTTAAACTTCACATGCGGAATGGCGATGCCGCGACCTAAGCCCGTCGAACCGAGGCGCTCGCGTTGAAGGAGCGTATCGAAGATCTCGCGCTGCTGTAGTCCCGTGAGTTCCGCCGCAAACCCCGCCAATTCGTGCAAGGCCTGTTTTTTGGTTTTAGCCTTCAACGACGGTATTATCCCGTTCACTGTGACAAGTTCACCAAGATCCATAGTGTTGTCTTCCCTTGGACCAGCTACATGCTGGACACCCAGATTCTAAGCGAATATTGCGATATCGATGTCGATATCAATGTCGATGTCGATACAGATAGCTGTGATATTGCTTCCCGGGGCTAAGTCGCATGCATCGGAGGAGTCACTCATCAGCACCAGCTGCTGGGTTGATCCATCCAACGTTCCCGTCTTGACGCCTGTAAACGATATTTGTGGCCCCGTTTGCGGCATTGCGAAACACCAAAAATGCCTCTTCCGTCAAGTCCAACTGCATAACCGCGTCCCGCACGACCATCTCCCGGATCATACGTTCTGTCTCAGCGATAACCAGTGAACCGTCGTGACTTTCACCGGTCTCTACATCCTCCTGTGGTACCTCGACAACATAATCATTCAGCGGATATTGCGAGTAAACAGCACTGCGACCATCAGTGTGGTGGCTCTTTAGCCTGCGTTTGTAGCGGCGTACCCGCTTCTCCAGTCTCTGGAGTGCTGCATCGGCACTCACGTATGCGTCTTCGCCTTCACCACTCGCTTCCAAAAGTAATCCAGTACGAAGGCGTATTGAACAGTTGGTGTGGAAGCGCCCACGCTCTTTTGACGTGCGAACATGACCATAGATTTCGGGACCGATGTACTTCTCTAGAACTGCTCGAGCCTTGTCAACGACATAGGTCTGGAACGCATTACCCACTTCTATGTTTTTGCCAGTGATCTGAATTGTCATGCAGATTGTCCCGTTGCTCGCGATTGACTGTAATGGATTCTTGGAGCGCCACACCTTTCAATCGCATCGTCCTGTGTTACATTGCGATGACGCTCCGGGACTGCAAGCGCTCACCCGCGACATATTGACAGAGTTAGCGACTTGGCCGATGAGTGTCAAATCCCGAAGCAATATGCTTCCCACTTAATGTGCTCTGAGGATCTTGGTAAAGCGTTGATACAAAACGTTAATTTCCCATAGCCGCATTGGTTTTAGCCGTGCGCTAATCGCTTCTGTCTTCGACGCAGGACCGACGATGGAATGCGCATAGCTTCGCGATACTTAGCGACTGTACGACGAGCGATATCGACCCCGTCGGAGCGCAGAAGATCCACAATCTTATCATCGGATAGAACCGAGTCGACGCTTTCCGCTTCAATCAGAGCTTTGATGCGATAACGAACCGCTTCTGACGAATGACAATCGCCGCCAAGTGCCCCTGAAATCGCAGATGAAAAGAAGTATCTCAACTCCACAATGCCACGCGGGGTTGCCATGTACTTATTGCTGGTCACACGGCTGACAGTCGATTCATGAACGGATATGGCGTCTGCAACGGCCTTGAGATTGAGCGGTCGCAAATGTTGCACGCCTTTTGCGAAGAACCCATCCTGTTGTCGGACGATCTCTTGAGACACCCTTAGAATTGTTCTCGCACGTTGATCTAGGCTCTTGACCAGCCAGTTGGCTGTCTGCAGGCAATTATGGAGGTAGTCCTTCTCTCCATCAGATCGCGTACCCTTTGAAACCGTTGCGTAGTAGGAACGATCCAGAAGGACGCGAGGCAACGTTTCGGAATTCAGTTCGACACTCCAACCTTCATGACGATTGGACCGAACAATTACGTCGGGAACAATTGGTTGGACCGTGACACTCCCGAACCGCAATCCCGGCTTTGGGTCGAGAGCCTTCAGTTCTTGGATCATTTCCGATAATTCTTCCGCGTTCACGCGGACGGCTCGGCGTAATTGTATAAGATCATGAGACGCGAGCAAATGCAGATTATCAAGCAAACCAGCGATGATCGGATCGTATCGATTGCGCTCTTTAAGTTGGAGGCGCAGGCACTCGGCCAAGTTGCGTGCGGGAATACCTGTTGGTTCCGTTGTTTGCAACTTCTCAAGCACCAAATGCACAAGAGCAACATCTACCGATAGTTTGCGAGCAATTTCGCTCAAATCTCCCACAATGTAGCCGGCCTCATCCACCAAATCGATGATGTGGCGGCCAATAATAAGTTCAGCCGCTGAGTTGGTCGTTACTTGCAAGTGTTCAATCAAATGATCTTTCAGTGACAGGCTCTTGGATGCAAAGGCCTCCAAGTTTTGGCCTGTATCGTGACCGTAGCCATTGTAACTGCGCAGACCAGACCAACTTGGCTCGGTCTCCCGCGCAATTTCCGACGGCAGCGTATCGGCGTAAACATTTTCATAGTCAGTATCGAGATCCGTTGTCGCCAAATTCGCGTGGCCAAGCTCGAGCCAAGACTCATCGTTGCCGTCGTTATTGCCGTCGGTCTCCTGGGGAGCGTTATCGTCGGCATCAGCCAGTTCTGCGTTGTTGGAGCCCGCAGGAGCATCTTCGCGCTCCAGAAGAGGATTACGTTCAAGCTCGGTTTCAACAAACTCAGCCAACTCATAATTTGACAGTTGCAGCAGTTTTATTGCCTGCTGCAGCTGAGGCGTCATTATCAGTTGCTGACCTTGGCGCAACTCCAGTTTTGCCGAAAGTGCCATCCGAAGTTCCCGTTGTCTTCATCGAGAAAGACTGCCGGCTTAAAGTTGACGGTTGGCGACTTAAGCGAACATGTCTCCCAGATAGACCCGACGTACATCTTCATTATTAACGATGTCCTTAGGGTCGCCCTGCGTTAGGACTGAACCATCATATATGATGTATGCCCTGTCGATAAGATCCAGCGTCTCTCGAACGTTGTGATCGGTTATCAAGACGCCAATGCCGCGTTGTGTGAGATGGCGTACCAATTGTTGAATATCTCCCACTGCAATGGGATCAATGCCTGCAAACGGCTCATCAAGGAGCATAAAAGATGGTCGGCTGGCCAGGGCTCGCGCAATCTCACAGCGCCGTCGTTCCCCGCCCGACAGAGCGATAGAAGGCGATTTGCGCAGACGTGTAATGTTGAATTCATCCAGCAGACTGTTTAATTGCTCTTGACGCTTTTCCTTGTTCGGCTCGACGAGTTCGAGAACTGCCATAATGTTTTGTTCAACTGTCAAGCCACGAAAGATCGAGGCCTCCTGAGGCAGATAACCTATACCGAGGCGCGCCCGCCGATACATCGGCAATCGCGTGACATCGTGTCCGTCAATGAAGACATGGCCAGCATCCGCTGGAACAAGGCCGGTAATCATGTAGAAAACCGTCGTTTTTCCGGCACCGTTGGGTCCGAGTAGACCAACCGACTCGCCTCGCCGCAGTGCAATACTTACGCCCCGCACTACCACGCGCCGCTTATAGCTCTTTTTGACGTTTTCTATCGACAACCAGCCCTCCTGCCGAAATTGGCTGGATGACTGATCATGCAATGAAGCTGTGTGGTCTGCTTCGGCACCTGCAAGCCTTGGTCGCGCGTTATGCTCGGGGTACTGGGCCGCGATCGATCCAGATTCGTCGGCTGTTTTGCGTCGAAAGGTCCAAATGTTCACAGCGAAAGCCCCCAACTGCATTCGGTGTAGCTGGCCAAGAGGTCAAGTATGGCAGAGGTTTCCAACTCACGAATTCGGTCCGTGTCATCTGCGTAGAGAAAGACGCTCAATTTTGATTTATCTGGCCTAGTGGCTCAGAGGCGGGCGTTGCGGTCGTTGTGCCCCATCCGCCGGTCTTCTTCTGCGGCGGCGCGTCGACATCCCTTGTTATTGTGCCTGTTGACCGTTTACGTTTCACGCGCGCGCCATTCTTGCGCTGCAATGCGCCCGGGAAAAACATGGCGCACATCCGTCCGCCGCAGGCGCCAGCATCTTTTGTGTTGTCTATTCCGACAGGGCGCTTGCCAGCAGACGTCACTTGCCCCAAGCGATTAATCTTCTTCGCTGCTGTTACGCCCCACGCACCTGGACCATTCGTCTCGATCCGGCTCAAGCCGGTGTTCAGATTGATCCTGAGCCGGGCACCGCGAATCAGTTGGCGACCTTGCTTTAACACAACATTGCCTGAGAGGATGACTTCGTTTCGTGCGAGGTCAAACGTACCCTGATTGCCACTGGCCGAATGCCCCTCGCCTGATGAGATCGTAATGCGGTGCGGTGCACGGATCCTTCGCAGTGCGACTTGCTGCTTCGCACCTGTTTTTTTCCCTTCGGCTGGCCCCTTGGTGCCGGCCCCCGTGACCTGATTCAACGCAAGTCCTGCTTGGCCGGAATATTCGGCTTCAAGCACCCGCGTTCTCATCGTTATGCCTGCTTGGACAGCGATCACATTGCCGGTGAATTTCGCTGTACGAGCTTTGTCGCTGACAACTAGGCGGGTGGCCTCGACATCGATTGGTGCGTTGGGATCGGTTCGAAAAGTTTGGTTGACGGTGCGTCTGGCAATCGTGGAAGCAACCGGTCGTTTTGAGGTCCCTTTTGCGACACGGCCGGGCCGAACGAAACGGGCTTGAATTCTTCTCTTCAGACCTTTGCTATCGTGATTACTAGTCAGTTGCATGTTGCCTTGTGTCTGGTCGAATAGGAGGCGGGTGCCCTGGAGCATGTTCCCCCCTTGTGTCAATATAACACGACCCGTCAGCAACACCGTATTGGCCGATGTGTCTATTTCGGCGCGATTAGCCATAACGCGGCGATCGGATCCTGATGTCATGACGACATCGCCCTCCAGCACGGCCATATTCTCCTTGACCTTAAAATCACCGTGGGACGCGACCACGCGGGCAGCTCCACGTGTAATCACGACATCATCATGCGCAACAAATCGGTTGACGCTAGCCTCGGTGGCCGAGGCCGGACTAAAACTAGCGGGCCCGGTGCGGCTCGATTTGGATGCTTGTTCAGCCGATCCGCCATACAGAATGTCCAGCGATTTGGCTCTGAGTTTTGTGTCATTTTGAGTGACCAGGACTTGACCAGTAAAAGTTGCCTTGCGGCTGTCATCATCAACCTTAAACATCTCAGCGCGCACGTCGATCGGTGCGTTTGACTGACTAATGAGGCCTGCCAGTCCGTCACCAGGTGTGCGCGGACGTTGGTCTTTATCCGGCTTTTGTGGATTAAGGCGTGCGGCTACGCCCTTGCTGAGCACCACGCGACGCGTCTTTTGATTCAGTCGCATATGATTGCCCTTGAGCTCTCCGGCGGGAAAACGAAACGTGACGGGTTGGTCGGATGCGATAGTTCCTTCTTTTGTCATGACCAAGGCTGTTGAAAGTTGCACACCCATGCCGTTCGATGTCTCAATGTCTATGCCATCGCTCAGATCGAGGCGACCGACCTTGCGATTGTACGCTCCTTCTCCCGCTTTTAACTTTGTCACCAGGCCGCTCTTTTGTGTGAGTTCGCCCACAATACCGACCAGATCAATGGGCTTGTCTTCTGAGAGATCGGTCATCGCGCGTTGAGCGCGAATGACGTAGAAACTGCCGTCCTTCTGATCAAAACCCTCGTAACTGGGGTTTAGCATCGTTGGTCTGCCGAGCGACAAGGTTGGAGTACCGGTATCTAAGCGTCCCTTGTGTGATGCCGTTTCGACGTCAATGGTTCGTCGCACAAACATGCCGTAACTCAACAGCAGCGCGAGGGCGAGAACAGGCAAAAACATACGCAGCACGCGAACGAAGATGGAATGGCGGTATGCATTTCGCAGCGCCTTCTGACGCTCATTCGGGGCCGCAACCACGATGCCACGAGATCCGTGCTGATGGTCTAATGTGATGAGCGCCATGTTGCTCCAATCGCCGTTCTGTTTGCGAGGCCCTTTATCGAGCCTCCTCAGCACGTGTCCCCGAGATACGAGACATGCAAAAGTAGTCAACGCTCTACAGTCCGGGGTACGGCACTCCACAAACGCAAACACTTCCGTAGTTTCGGTTCTCTGACCGTCGCCGGAAGATGGACATGAAGCGAGAACACGCGCACAACATGCTTGAAAATGGTCTCCGTGAAGACTCCGAGAACAAGTAGAACTACGACGAATGGGCCAGCTGCAGAGCACGGTGTTGGCCGATTACGGCACGTGCCCGTTTGACCCTTTGTGAGACTACAATGAGTCCATGTCGCGGCGCAGCATCTATCGGCGATCACAATCCTGGGATGAACACACGCAATATTCCTCCATTACGCGCAGCCGTCTTCCCGTCATCCGGCCCTTTCTCAGCTATGTGAGAAAAGATCGATATAGCCAAATCCGGCAAGATCTAGTTCGGCTTGGGTCGGCAAGAAATCAAATGAGGCCCGGGCGAACCTCTGTCGGTCTTCGCGCTCCAGCATCCCCTCCAACCGGGACTTAATGGCGTGTAAATACAAGACGTCCGCGGCCGCATATATTTTCTGTGGTTCGCTGAGATCGACGGCCGCCCAATCTGAACTCTGTTGCTGTTTGGACAACTCAACTCCGGCGAGTTCCGATACAAGATCCTTGAGGCCATGGCGATCAGTGTACGTCCGGACCAATTTCGAAGCAATCTTTGTGCAGAAGACCGGTGTGGCCCAAATACCGAGGTAAAATCTCAGGACCGCAAGATCAAAGCGGGCGAAATGAAAGATTTTCTCCACCTTGTCGTCGGAGAGGAGAGCCTTCAGTCGCGGAGCCTCATAGTTTCCGGCAGCGAACTGCACCAAATGTGCCTCGCCATTACCGGTGGAGAGCTGCACGACGCACAGTCGATCACGATGCGGAACGAGGCCCAAAGTTTCTGTGTCGACGGCGACGGACGAACCGAATGAGATCCCTTCGGGCAAGTCGCCCCGATATACAGCAATCTTGGCCTTTGCCATAATGGCAATCTCCTCACTGTGTTAATGTTGCTCTGGATCGCAACAGAGCCGAACGTCCACGACCGCTCTTACACGAGGTCGCGCGTGCGTTCCATCAATGGGCTGTGATTGCTCGCAATGGGCTGTGATTGCTCGGCCTGCCGGAGCGTTGTGATCTGCTCCTCGTGGAAGTCGACACCAGGTCACAGGTCAAAGAAAGCAATTTAAGGACGCGCGATTGGCGGCAGAGGACATGGAGAAATTTGGGGATGAGTAGAACCAAGCCAATCTCACCGGCCGACTATAAGGACGAAATGGATAAGATCCGTCATTGGTTCGCGACTTGGCAGCGTCATATCCGCGCGGTCGATTACGCTGCGGCGCGGAGACTTTTTTCAACTGATGTCGTGGCATTTGGTACGCATGCACATCTTCTTGTCGGGCTCGATGCCCTCCAAGATCAGCAGTGGTCGAATGTCTGGCCACGAATCTCGCATTTTCAATTTGAATTAGATGGGTTGACAGGATGCGCCTCGCGAGAGCTGGCTTGGGCTGCGGTGCCCTGGACATCGATTGGCTATCATGCTGGGCAATCATTTCGACGGCCGGGACGTGCGACGGTGACCTTCCGTTGCTACGAGTCCACCTGGTATGGAATACACACTCACTTTTCGATCGCCCCTCACGCTAATTCACACTCGCCTGATGCTGATGCTGATGCTGATGCTGATGCCAATGCTGGCCATTCTTAGTAATCTGAGGGCAACTGTTGGACCATAATTGTCCCGATTCCTTCCGACGTGCGTATGAATTAGGTAACCACCGCGCCGCCGGAATTTTGATCTCCCCATTCCGTCCAGGAGCCATCGTATACAGCCGCGTCTGGGTGGCCGAGTACTGCGAGCGCCAATGAGACGACCCCAGCTGTGACACCTGAGCCGCAACTGGTCATTGTCGGCCTGGCAATATCCACTCCAGCAGCAGAAAAAATCATCCGAAGTTCATTTGTGCCTTTGAGTGTTCCATCTGCATTGAGGAGGGTTGTGTAGGGCACATTCTTTGCGCCTGGCATATGACCGGAGCGCAGTCCGGCTCGCGGTTCCTTCGCTTCTCCCCGAAAACGCGCAACCGCGCGCGCATCGACGATTTGTTCGTCGCCAGAGAGAATGTTGGCCTTGACATCGTCGATGTCTCGCACGAGTGCAGCATTGAAGCGGGGTGTAAAGTGGCGTTCCCCGCGGTGCACCGTCGGCTCGTCCGTAACCGGATATCCGTCGGCTTTCCATTTGGGCAATCCCCCGTCCAAAACTGCAACATCTTCGTGCCCCATTGTGCGAAACATCCACCAGACACGCGCAGCGGAATAGAGCCCTTCACTGTCATAGACTATGACACGGGTACCATCACCTATGCCCAGCTTCCTCACCTTGGATGCAAAAATTACGGTCGGCGGTAACATATGAGGAAGATTGCTCGATGGATCAGCAATGTCATCAATGTCAAAAAAGCGCGCCCCCGGGATATGCTCCGCATCGAATTCAGTCTGTGAATTGCGCCGACTGCTAGGCAGATGAAGGGATCCGTCCACCACAACAAGGTCTGGCGCGCTTAGGTGCTTCGCAAGCCAATGCGTCTCAACAATATAGCGGCCGCGAATATCCGGCATTACGTCTCTCCTAATTGGTTATTGCGCTCAAGACGCGTCAGCCCCGACATGATATGGGCGACCTAGTTTATCACCAACCGCACCCGACGATTCTGTCGGCCCTTTTTCTCGATCTTTGAAATTTGGACTGAACCTATTTCAGAAGTCGAGCGAACATGGGTGCCCCCGCAGGGCTGCAAGTCGATCGAGCCGTTTTCGCCTATCGCAACCAATCTGACACGTCCAGTCCTCGTCGGCGGTTTGACCGACATCGTGCGGATCAAACCGGGATTGGCCTCGAGTTCTGCCGCTGTGATCGAGGAAGCGGCAACCTGATGGTCCGCCCTTATTAACGCGTTCAGTTTCGCAGTGATGTCGTCCTTCTCTATAGCGCCTGCCTCACTGATATCGAAATCCAGGCGTCCGTCACTGGCACCAATCTTTCCGCCAGTAACCGGAAAGGGGATAATACTGCATAAGAGATGGAGCGCGGTGTGAACCCGCATAAAACTGTAGCGCCGCCGCCAATCGAGAGTTGCAGTGACCTTTGCTCCTGGCGATGGCAAGACCGCGCCTTTTGCGGGAATATGGACAATGCCTGAGCTGTCTTTATCAAGTATCGTGGTCTCGATCTGACATGACCGACCATCGAATGTAAGTGTGCCGGAATCTCCAGGTTGGCCCCCGCCGGTGGCGAAAAAAATTGTTTGGTTCAGGATAATATTGCCCTCATCGTTGATCCTTTCGACCGCCGCTGGGCAGGACTGGAGATAAGCGTCTTCGTGGAAAAGTACTCTCGTCAATTGAAATCATCCTGCATGTCATTGGGTGCGAATTGAACGGGGCATGAGGGCGGAACCCTCGCCAAGTCGCTCGCCGATAATTACTCTTTCTCTGAGAGGAAGACAGACGGCACGGCGCCTGGTTCGCCATCAAGCCAAGGCGGGACCGGTAAATTCTTACTGCGCAAGAATTCGGGATTGAACAGTCTTGACTGATAGCGAGTGCCAAAGTCGCACAATATCGTCACGATGGTGTGTCCCGGTCCGAGCTCCTTTGCCAGTCGGACGGCGCCCGCAACATTTACACCCGACGACGCACCAAGGCACAGGCCTTCTTCCTCGAGCAACTGAAATACGATAGCAACAGATTCAGTATCGGCAATGTGATACGCATGATCCACTTCAGCACCGTCCAGATTGGCGGTAATACGCCCTTGGCCGATACCTTCCGTTATAGATGATCCCTCAGCCTTCAATTCTCCCGCGGAATAATAATTGTATAATGCAGCGCCTGGCGGATCCGCGAGCGCAATTTGGACATCCCGCTTTTTGGCTTTGAGGCCCATTGAAACTCCCGCCAGCGTGCCACCTGATCCCACGGCACAGGCAAAACCATCTACTTTACCGTCCGTTTGCGACCATATCTCGGAAGCGGTGGTCTCTATGTGGGCGAGGCGGTTTGCTGTATTGTCAAATTGGTTCGCCCAGACTGCCCCACTCGGCTCAGTCAGATTCATCGATTCTGCCAACCGGGCCGAATATTTCACGTAGTTGTTCGGATTGCGGTAAGGAACAGCGGGAACCTCAACCAGCTGGGCTCCGAGAAGCCGCAAGGTATCCTTTTTCTCCTGAGCTTGTGTTTCGGGTATAACAATCACAGTGCGATAACCGAGCGCAGCGCCAATGACTGTCAGGC
>JBPCWA010000342.1:0-3117 GCA_051009975.1 Hyphomicrobiaceae bacterium | reverse complement strand
CTGGTGCCCTCGCCTTGCAGCCCCACCATCCAATCTTTGTCCACGGCGACTTCGACCCCGCCGCCACCGAACACGCCATCGCGGTCGCCGCTGTCGGACCATCCATATCCACGAACTTCTATGCGCTGACGCGTCGCGCCAGCCAGCGCAAAAACCATGATATTCGGCGACACGACCAAGCCGATCCGCCCCCCGACGTCATAGTGTGCACCCGTGGTAGCTTTTATGCCGTTCCGCTCCGATTCGTTGGCATCAAATCCGGCGCGTGCAAAGGCACCAACGACCACGTGGTCCCATTGATAATCATAGCCGATATTGACTAAACCGCCTGCGGCGACGTCACTACCATCGGTGGAGCCGATGATAGACTTAACGTCCAGGCGATTCGACGAAACGCCCCCTTCCAGGCCCACATAAAAGCCCGTGAAAACGTCTTCGGCTTTGACGGAGATACCAACAGCACTTGTAAAGGAAGCAGCCAGCGCGGCCACGACGCAGAATTGAGCAATATTTGGCATCGAGAGTTCCCCTCGTTCGTCTCGAGTTTTCATACGCACGGTGGAACTGACCAAACGCTAGAACGCTTGATCCGGACGTTCTAGCAATAATTTAGTTTTCAGCACGCTTATTCATTGGCCGTGGCATGTACGCCACGGTTACCGGTACTTTTGTCGGTAAAACGAGGTCGACAGCGTACATCTGGCGGAACACCTTGCTGACCGCCCGCGTGACTTGTGACGCGTCGAGATTCGGCCCCCTTGATACGGCTCAGCGACGAAGTACGAACGCGAGTGAATCTTAACTCTCCCTGTTCCACAGAGTATCAATTTCTTTTCCTTGTGATCTGTTTCGAAGCGCTGAGTGATAACACGACCAATGCCTGCGGCCGCCAGCAGTCACGACAACGCGATCCATTCGATCTAACACCCTTTCACAATCGAACAGGGCAAAATTTGCTGCATCTAGAAATTCTAGTCGATGGCAGCCGGTTTGCTTGAGTCGGAATAGAAGTCTTCATTTGGCTGGGTTGAATTCTGAAGTATGTTGCGGCTAGGCTGATTGCACGCGATAGCCGGGCGAAAATATGATCGTCGCGCATTCAGCATGCTAAGCGGCTATGGACCTCGCTTATACCTGGGTCATGGTGATGTAATTTGTTAGGTGACTGCATGCCCATGTCGTTCGAGTGGTTGATCGCCCCAATCCTGCCAGCAACGTTTTTCGCTGAGTTCTATGAGCAGGAGCCACTGCTGATCGAACGGCAAAATCCCTCGAAATGGGCTTCGCTTTTGAGCATTGACAGCGTTGATCGCTACCTTTCATCAGCAACGCCTCGCCATCCAGAGGTTTTCCTGGTCGATGCGGCACGCGAACTCAAACCTGAAGACTACTCCTTTTCTGACTCGCGCCCGCCAGGTAGGATTGATCTGCCGCGTGCCTATCAATTGTTCGCCTCGGGCGCCACAATTTCCCTGTCGCAGATGCACGAGCGCACCGCACCGCTGGCCCACCTTTGCCGTGTGATGGAGCAGACATTCAGCAGTCATTTTCAAACGAACATCTATCTCTCGCCGCCGAATGCGCAGGGGTTTAAGACGCATTTCGACAACCATGACGTATTTGTTCTTCAGGTCTCTGGATCAAAACTGTGGACGCTCTACGACACGGCAATCGCTCTGCCGTTACGTGGTCAGGCGTTTGACCCTGAAAAACACACAGCCGGTCCGCCGACGCGTGAGTTTACGCTGCAAGCCGGCGACCTCTTCTATTGCCCGCGCGGGTTGTTTCATTCAGCCCGCTCGACCGACGAGAATTCGCTGCACATCACCTTGGGCCTGATTGGGAAGACTTGGGCCGACGTCATGATCGAGGCGGTCTCGGAGATCTGCTTAGCGACGCCCTCATTGCGGGCGAACCTGCCCGTGGGCTTTGCGACCCCAGGATACGACCGGAGCGAGGCGGCAGCCACGTTCCGCGCCATGTTCGAAACCGTCGTCCAAGACGTGGAGTTCGCGCCGATCCTGGAGCGGATAGCCGAAGACTTCGTCACCTCCCGCCGCCCCGATCTTTACGGATGCCTGCAGGAGCTTGATGCGACGCTTCTGCTAGACAGCAAGGTCGCGCCCAGGCCTGACCTGAACTACCTGGTGCACGAGACCGATCAGAATCTTATCGTATTGTTCGGATCGTCCGAGATCAGCCTTCCTGGATTCGCGCGCGATGCCCTGGATTTCGCCCTCGGGCAAGGCACTTTTGCGGCAAGCGACCTGCCGCAATTGGCCGATGAGGAAAAGCTCGTGCTCGTGAGGCGATTGTTAAAGGAAGGGTTGCTCGTACGCCAAAATTGATCGTGATTGGACCTCTGCGTACCGCGTTGCAGAACGGCAGGTATGAGGCTATGCAGTTGCCGCAGCATCTAATATGATCATGACTATTGTAGGAATACCTTGAGCGTCTGGAGGATTGTCAAATGGAACGCCGTTCGCTAACAGATGCAGACATTTCCTCACGCAGGAACGTTAGTCGTCGGTCACTGTTGCGCTCGCTCGGCGTCAGCGCTGCAGCAGTCGCCGCAATTGTTGGCGCTGAAGCCGCGGAGCATGACCCAACTAATCCGAAACAGAAGCCTGACACACAAACGAGACCTGCCGATCCCTGTCGAGACACTGACCACCACGTAAACGATCAGGATGGTGGTTGTCCCAGCGATGCGACCTCTTAGTAGCTCTCCAAGTTGGGCGCTGGCGATGGCTGAACCTCGACGGCGGTCAATTGATGAATTCGCTGGCCTGGATGTCACAGCCATTCGCGATTTCGCATTAGTGGCTGTTCCGGGACGATGTGGCCGGACTAAACCGTGAATGTCGACGCCAGCAACTCTTAACGCGCCGCTACGACAGCTGGAGAACAAAACTGGCGATCATGGCACCTACCCGGCCTTAATAATACGAAAGCAGCATGCGACTTGTTCTTCTCGCAACCAGTCAGCGATGGGTGCGCCGCTCGCAGATCGCCATCCCTACTTGAGGTCACTCTCTTCGACCGCCTCCACGTCAAGTAACCGTCACTTAGCTTTGGGCTGACGGATCATGAGCGGTTCTCTGTTGAGTACAAAGC
>JBPCWA010000341.1:0-2773 GCA_051009975.1 Hyphomicrobiaceae bacterium | reverse complement strand
ATCTACCAAACCGACAACAGCAAATTGCCTGTCCCGATCGGTCCAGCTGTCAGCAACACGCCACCCGGCACGCGATGCCAACGCAGCGAAGCGTTCGAGTGTGTACTTACGAGAACTCTCGGTATGTATAGTCTCGCCTTTGGCAAACTCAAACACCACGTCATCAACGGCTACGCTCTGATTCAATCCAGATACGAGATGCATCTCGATCGCAGGTTCCTCTCCATTCCATCGCGCCTCGTGCCGGAACGTCGAAAGATTAAACGTGCCGTCAAGTTCGCGGTTAATGCGAGCAAGCAGATTAAGATTAAAGGCTGCGGTAACACCGCTGGCGTCGTCGTAGGCCGGTATCAAAACGTCGGTGCTCTTAACAAGATCAATTCCGATCAACGCTCTTGCTGCATGGCCACTTTCTCCACCCTCAGTGTGCCGCCGCACCATGGCTAGAAACGTAACGGCCTGTTCCTGATCAAGGTTGCCAATGGTAGAGCCAAGGAACACACCGACACGCTGGAATGCGCCAGGCACTTCTTCCGGCAAAGAAAAGGATCGCGTAAAATCGGCGGCGACAGGAAGAATTTCAAGAGTATCAAAACGCGTCCGCAGAAGTGCACTTGACTTTGCAAGAAATTCACCAGCGATGTCGACAGGAACATACAGGCGAGGCTGTTGCAGAGCGGAAATTAGGATTCCGGCCTTGATGATGGCACCAGCGCCGTACTCGACGATCACTGCCTCGGGACCGCAAAAATTGGCGAGGCTTTCTGCCTGGCCGGTAAGAATGGCAGTCTCCGTTCGCGTCGGATAATATTCCTGGAGCGAAGTTATCTTCTCAAATAGATCTGAGCCTGCATCATCATAGAGCCAACGACTTGGCAGTGTCTTCTGCGCCTGCGCAAGCCCAGCGAGGACATCGGCCCTGAACGCTGTGGTCTGGGCATCCATGGCCTGAGCGATCTGTGCGACTGCCGACGCGCTCATGACGACAGGTCCTTTGCAAGCCGCAATCCCGAGAATTGCCATTGCGCATCTGGTGGGAAAAAATTGCGGTAGGTGGCGCGGATGTGACCCGCAGGCGTTACGCAGGACCCGCCTCTCAGAATGAACTGACCGCACATGAATTTGCCATTGTATTCGCCTACAGTACCTTCTACAGGCCTATAACCGGGATACGCGGCATAGGCGCTGCAAGTCCACTCCCAGGTATCACCGTAAAATTGCGCCGGATTGTTACCATTCTTCTGGGCGGGTCTCGGGCGCAGCCGGCCGCAGTTGGCTAAATTGCCTTCGACCGGAACGCCGCTGGCAGCGGTCTCCCATTCGGCCTCTGACGGCAACCGACAACCAGCCCACGTGGCATAAGCATCGGCCTCGAAATAGCTGAGATGGGTGACAGGCGCAGCCCGATCCACGGGTTGCGCGCCTCGGAGTGTCATCGTCCAGTATTCGCCATCACGTCTTTCCCAGTACAGCGGCATCCCACGGTCTCCCGTGCGCACCCAATCCCAACCAGCTGATAGCCAGAGCAGCGTCTCGCGATAACCACCATCTTCGATGAAATCAATCCATTCGCCGTTGGTGACCTGTCTTTCGGCAAGCTGATAAGGCTCGATCACGACGCGGTGGCGGGGTGTTTCACAATCGAACGCAAAGCTACTGCCATCATGACCGATTTCGACAATGCCGCCTGCGAATGAGTGCCAGCCAAAGTCTTGCGAGCCGTCCGAGTCAACAGCGAGCGGTTCAGATAATTTGTAGGCAGGCTTTAAAGGATTCTGCGCGAAGAGATGCAGAATGTCGGTCAGCAATAATTCCTGATGCTGTTGCTCATGATGGCAGCCGAGTTCGATGAGTTCGGCTACTAAAGGATCAAATGTATCGCGCAATAGTCGCGCCATCGCTTCATCGACGTGGTCTCTATAGTCTAGAACACGATCAAGTGCTGGCCGTGTGATCATGCCCCGTCGTGGGCGTGGCTGACGGTCACCTATCGTTTCGTAATAGGAATTGAACAAAAAGTTGAAAGCTGGATCGAATTCTTCGTAACCGCGCACATGCTCGGCCAGCACCAGCCGCTCGAAAAACCAGGTCGTATGCGCCAGATGCCATTTCGCGGGACTCGCTTCAGGCATCGACTGTGCCGTCGCATCCGCATCTGACAGTGGTGCAGCCAAATGGCGGCTGTCCTCCCTCGCCTGCAGGAACTGCGCAAGAACATCTCCGGGCTCAATGTGCCGCCGCACGGCGCCTGCGATCATCGGGAAACTCCTCAGTTTGGCTGTGGTGCTCAAGGAACAAAAGTCTTGTTGAATAGTTCCATCAGTTGGGTGCCGACCAGGCTCCGGTAGGAGCTGCAGTTGCGGGAAGTGAGTGGCAAAATGACATAACGTCCTGCCTCTCATCTCAACCTCGGGGCTGCACTGGACCGGGATCGGCAGCCACACATGGACCTGCAAGAAACGGCTGCGATTACTCCCTTACTTTATATATGCACTCCGCTCTTCGGTAAAGCCTATCACGTCAAATCAAAAATCTATTACAACGATATGTCGAGCTTAGCCGAGAAGACATTTACTTCTCGAGGGAAATAAGGATTCTTGAGTAAAATCGAGCCGACTCGTGGATAATGCAAGACTGACGTTTGGCCGATAGTTGGAGCTCTGGTGTCGTCGGCACGACACAGGCAGCTGGAAGCCAACGGGATCAAGTTTGCAAACCGCGAATTGATGGTGCGCCTCGCGGACGATGACGATCGTCTGCGATCATTGAACCA
>JBPCWA010000340.1:0-6167 GCA_051009975.1 Hyphomicrobiaceae bacterium | reverse complement strand
CGTCGCATTGCCTCAAGATGGGCTCCACGTGCAATGAATGTGACATCCCGTCCGGCCGCAGCCAGCTTACCGCCCAGATAGCCGCCGATGCCGCCGGACCCCATAACTACTATCTTCATCTAGTCGCCATCCCCATAGAATTGGAATGAAGCTAAAGAGCAAACTAAACCACTACCGGCTGGCGCTGTGCGACGAGCGCCCCTTTACGCGTTGCATAAACCGGCTTACCGAGATGCTCGGAGGGATCGACACGAACAAATGGACGTGATCGTTGGACATGACCCCACTTATGATCGTTGCACCCATCTCACGGCATACCTGCCGGACAATCTCACGAACCCGCTCACGCAAGGCACCGCGCAGGACTTTGAACCGGTACTTCGTGATCCACACGATATGATAGCGGTGGTGAAAAACGGTGTGTGAGCATTTATCATAGGACATGACCGGGGGACAGGTCATGACTTCTTACGAGATGCTGAAGCGGTCCGTCTGGAAGACGGAGGATCTAACCCAGCGCATGGAAATTCGAAACTCGAGCGCGATGTCGGGATCGGAGAACAATTGTTCGTTCTGGTTGCCAGAGAAGCTCCGAATAGACGCATCGTAGACCCCTTGTTTGGCACAATGAAACCTTACGCGCGCAACAATGTAGGCGCAATCGATATAGCGATCGTGACCACGCATCGTCCCGTGCTTCGTGGCGATCAACTACCGGAGCACGGTTGCGATAGGCTGTCGCCAAGACTTGGACTATCGTGCGTCACTGCAGCGGAACGGAACGGAGCTTACCGTGGATCTCGAGCGACTGAAATCAGACATTGTCAACAATTTCGGCACGCCAGCCATCGTCGTCGACCTGGACATCGTCGAACGAAACATTGACCGCGTGCAACGGCTCTGCGATGCAGCAGGCATTGCCAACCGACCGCATATCAAGACGCATAAGATCCCGGCTCTGGCACGAATGCAGATTGCCGCCGGCGCCATTGGCATTACGTGCCAGAAACTCGGCGAGGCCGAGGTGATGGCGGATGCGGGCATCAATGACATCCTAGTCAGCTACAATCTGATCGGAGCCGCACGCTCCGGTCGCCTATCGCAACTCATAAAGCGCGTCCCGGTCAAGGTTTGTGCCGATAATTCCGTGACTCTAGATGTCTATGCAGATGCGGGGCACCAGGTAGATCGGGTGGTCGACGTGTTGGTCGAATGCGATACGGGCCGCAAACGGGCCGGTGTCGAGACGGCTCACGAGGCCGTGCAACTGGCAGAGCGGATCAAGGCTGACCCGCAACTTTCGTTCAAAGGACTGCTGTTCTACCCAACCGAGCAATCATGGCCTGAAACACAAGCGTTTTTTGATGAGGCAAGAGCGGGCCTTCAAAGCCTCGGACTTACTGCGGAAATCGTATCGACCGGCGGCACGCCCAACCTAGTCAACCTCGGCGCCCTCGATGGCGCCACAGAGCACCGCGCGGGCACCTATGTCTTCAACGATCGAATGATGATGGCTTGCGGCGCGGCCGAACGCAGCGACTGCGCACTCAGTGTCTATTCAACGGTCGTTAGTAGGGCCGGCACCAAGCGCGGCATTCTGGACGCTGGCTCGAAAACCCTGACATCCGATGTCGGCGGACTTGATGGCCACGGATTTATCCTGGAACACCCCGAGGCACGCATTCAGGGATTTGCCGAAGAACACGGCTTTCTTGACCTTTCTGCCTGCAACGACAGGCCGAATGTCGGCGACGTCGTCCGCGTGATCCCCAATCACGTCTGTGTGGTCGTCAACATGATTGATCGCATGATCGCAGTTCGTGGTGACTGCGTCGTTGAAGTGCTGGACGTGTCTGCGCGCGGCAAGCTGGTCTGATGGCCGTTTGGCTCGGAACTCCATGATGCGCGCATCCGGACGTATAGTTTCGCGCGGTTACAAATCACCGCTCGACACACGGCGAACCGAAGCGCATCCATCCAAATCAAAACCACTCTGGCATATCGCGTGATCACCACTACGCTGTACTCGCATATACTCATAGCGAGGTGCGCAGGAGGCCAACTTGGATTACGATCTCTTTTGAATGCCCGACACGTTATCGGCGGATCACAGGATATCGGCGGAGTTGCCGTCGCGGAGCATCTGCTGGAAGCGCTGGGTCCATGGGACTTGGCAACACACCTTAAACTGGTTGAAGAACTTGATTTGAAGCCCGGCCTATTATGGCGGATATGACGAGTGCAAAGGAGACTGCTCTCATGGCCGTGGAGACAAGCATGTGAGCGGCAACGGTTGAACTCTCGGGTAAGCAGACGGTCCGGTCAGCTGAGATAATGCTGGCAATCCTGAGCGCTGGAGATAGGGTCGAGAGATAATCGCGACATTAGCCTGCTCAGTGACAAATGAATTGGCGATTGAACATCTAAGAAACCGGAAGCCGGGACAACTCCATGACTGCTGCCGATATCATTTTTCGCAATGTCCAACTTATCGATGGTGGAGGTGGCCCAAGAACACCAGCGGATGTGGCTATCACTGGCGACCGGATAAGCGCTATCGGGCCTATCCTCGATTTAACTTCGGACGAACAAATCGATGCCGATGGCCTAGCGCTCGCACCGGGCTTTATTGACGCGCACACGCACGATGATCGCATCGTTCTGGCCGACCCGGCAATGACCTGCAAAATCAGTCAGGGCGTGACGACGTTCGTTGCGGGCAACTGCGGCATCTCGATTGCGCCTCTAAAATTGAGAAAGAAACCACCGGCACCTCTCGACTTGATCGGCCAAGAGCCAGAGGACTTCTTCGCCAGTTTCTCCGAATATTTCGACGCACTAGATACCAATCCCCCAGCCATCAACGTGGTCGCGCAGGTTGGACATTCTTCTTTGCGTGTTGCGGCAGTGAGCGATCTGAACCGACCCGCTACAAAATCTGAAATCGAGGCCATGCGCAGCGCACTTCGCGTAGCTCTCAAGGATGGCGCAGCAGGTTTATCAACGGGCCTTGAATATGAGCCCGCAAACGCGGCTCCCACCGAGGAAATCGAAGCACTGGCGACGGCAGTTGCCGATTTCAATGGCTTTCACACAACTCATATGCGGGACGAGGGCGCCGGTGTCATGGCGTCACTGGCTGAAACTTTTCGCATTGGCCAGACAGCCCAACTTCCAGTTATCATCTCGCACCACAAGTGCGCTGGTCTCGCGAACCACGGGCAATCCTGTAATACGCTGTCGTTCATCGAAAAGGCGCGGGCTCATCAGCCGGTTGCCTTGGATTGCTATCCCTATGTGGCGAGTTCAACCGTCCTGAGTCCCGCACGCGTTCGCAAAGCTTCAAAGACAGTGATTGCCTGGTCGAAACCCCATCCCCAACATGCTGGCCATGAGCTTAGCGACGTTGCCAAAGGTATGGGGCTTACGGTCGATAAAGCCGTTGAGGCGCTGCAGCCTGCCGGCGCGATATATTTCAATATGCACGAGGATGATGTCCGACGCATCTTGAGCTTTCCGGCCACCATGATCGGCTCGGATGGTCTCCCCCACGATGAGCATCCGCATCCGCGGCTTTGGGGAACCTTTCCTCGGGTCCTTGGTCACTACGCCCGCGAAGTCGGCCTCTTTCCTCTGGAAGAAGCCGTACGGAAAATGACGTCGCTGACGGCACAGACGTTCGGCATCAAAGATCGGGGTCTGGTTGGCGAAGGTTATTTTGCTGATCTGGTTCTTTTCGATCCCGACACGATCATAGACTCAGCCACCTATCAGGCGCCCTACAAACCGGCAGAAGGGGTCTCGCACGTATTTGTCACCGGCGAGTGTGTTTGGAAGCGCGGCGCCGCCACAGGTCTCCGTCCCGGACGCGGCTTGAAACGGCAGACGCTTATGCCACTTTACTTCGCCACCTAGTGGTGAATTTTTGAGATCAATATCAGATGAAATTGGTACGTCGATCTGCTAGGCCTGGAAAATCCGACGCGAGCGGCGCTGCAACACGTTGACCTGCAGGTGACTGCAAGCGGCTTGAAGTCGGGTACACCTACGTGGCTGGTGACAACGTCTGCCGCGAGAATCGCTATCAGGCGACGTAAAAGATTCTCTTCCATGACCTTCAGATATAAACCGCAGCTGTTCGCTCATCCACCTTAATAGCCAGGCGTCGCGATACTACTAATTAGGCAATGGACGGTGCTCGGCATGGCGGCTTGTTCCACCTAGACAGGAACGCTCGCAGGTAAGGCATCGACAACGTGGTACGTCAGTCCACCAAGGGAGTTGTCAAATTAAGTGAACCAGGCCAATCGGGACAGCAGACCACCGCACTAAGCCTTTAGATTTCACGTGTCACAACCATCAAATTCTTCCAAATTCCGCTGGATCTGGCTCAATGTGACAATTCCTGCGTGACGATTTCTAGGCGCAGGTGAACTCATTGAACGCCTCGATCATCCGATCCCAGGTTGGCACTAAGTCCATCAGGCCATCCCAGAAGGCCGGGTCGCGCCGAATATCGAAATCCTCGACAGAAACGTCTTGCTGCTCGACCCAGGTATAGTAGCCAAGATTGAAGATGCGATCGCGATCATGGCGCTTCATTTCGAGTGTGTGATCTGTGGCCGCGCCGAGCAAATAACGCCCAAAGACCTCGGCAGCCGAATGGGTGTCGAAGCCACACACAAAGGTTTCGCGAGAGCACTTCCCAAGCTCGGTGCCGTACATTTCTGCACCGTCCGTCGCTATCGTCAACAAGGCATCATCAGCGCCAAGGCCGAGATATTTCGCGACCTTGATCGCACCAAGTATGTTGGCAATAGAGGACAGGCCAAGATCAGCCAGAGATCCAAGTGCGTCCTGGCTCAGTCCCGTTCTTTTGGCCAGATAGGCACGGCCAGCGCTCGTGTTGAACAAGACATTGATCGCATCGGACGCCTTGTCAGACACCCCGATGACGAAATCTGAATTGTGAACGTTGTAAATAAAAGGAACGTGCTTGTCTCCGATGCCCTGAATGTTGTGCTCGCCATATCCGTTGTAGAGCAGCGTCGGGCACTCGAGGGCCTCGACGACTCCGATCTGTGTGCCTAACGCCTGTTTCAAATAATCACCCGCAGCAAGCGTGCCCGCGGAACCAGATGCCGAGATAAACGCACGAGCCCTGAGTGGACCATCACCTTTAACGGCGAGAAACGCGCTTTCCAGCGAAGGACCAGTGACGGCGCGGTGGATGATGTAATTACCGAATTCGTTGAATTGGTTGAGGATGACGTTGTCCGGGTCTTTCGCCAATTCATTGCAGGCATCGTAGATTTCTTTAACGTTGCTCTCTGTGCCAGGCGTTCGCATAATATCGGCAGGGTCCGTGACCCAGTCCTCCAGCCAGCGGAATCGCTCCTGGCTCATGCCTTCCGGCAGGACAGCAACACTGCGGCAGCCAAGAATTCTTGAGATAGCAACGCCGCCGCGACAGTAGTTGCCGGTCGATGGCCATACCGCACGATGCTTAGACGGGTCGAACTGTCCGGTAATCAGGCGTGGCACAACGCAGCCATAGGCCGCGAGCACTTTATGGGCGCGAATCATGGGAAACCGGTTGCCGGTCACGACGATTATCTTGGCCTCGACACCGGTCAGCTCGCTCGACAATACAAGATGCCCAGGAACGTTTGCCAACCCGTAACGATCACCAGCATTATACCAGTGTACTCGGAACAGGTTCCCCGCATCAGGCGTGTCTGGGTCGATACTTTGAAGATTGTCCGGTGCATCGGAGTTAGTGCTGGGATCGGAGAGCGCCGATATGCGGGGAAGTCGGACGCCGGCCTGAGCCATATGTTGGACTGTACGTTTGTAAACATCCGGGTTGACGATCTCGCTTTCAAGTCCGAAAGGCATAACGAAGCATCTCCGGCTGGGAATGGAAAAGGACCTACTTGCGAACGACAGAACCTTGGTTTTCCGTAATGAGGCGGTACGACTCCGGCTCGCGATGTAAGCTGAAATTGAAGACATTGTCTTGAATTTCACGACACCTATCGCGGTCGCAGGTGTGAATGATGAGTTCTTCGTCGAGCGTCTCACACTGTGCTACGAGCTCACCGGCTGGAGCGATGATGCAGCTCCCGCCAATCAGGTCGCAACCTTCTTCGCTGCCTGCCTTGGCA
>JBPCWA010000339.1:0-3925 GCA_051009975.1 Hyphomicrobiaceae bacterium | reverse complement strand
CAGGGCCTACAAGCGTCGCAAACGGGCGACGTCTGCTTCAAGGGGAAAAGCGGACGTCGATTGCTGCACTTGCTCAGGTCCGCTCATGACCCTTCACTGCCATTCACGCGGATGAGACGGTCACGTCAGCTTTACCATGCAGTGCGGAAGTCACTTGCGCGAACGATAACCTGGCCGGCAGGACCGCTTCTGCAAATGAGCGGACATTTGGATCCGCCATCGATTGATCGTCAGTGGCTCCATCGACACGCCCAGTGCCTGACGGGCCACACGGTGGCTTTGATCAATATCCGGAAGTTTGGCGCACACTACCAAAGTGCCTCACCAAATGGCACAAGGCCGGTCGAAGCACACCAAACAGCTGACGTGATTGCTTAATCGTCGACTGTCTGAGCCGGATCAAAGCCGATCCAAACCTACAATTTGACCCTAGTTGAACTGGCTTACATTTGCCGAAAGTGGTCACTCATGGATCTGTAGAACGCATTGCTCACGAAAGCATGTTCATGGCTGCCTCGATACGGTCGCAAGCCCGCGCGAGCACGTCATCTGAAGTGGCGTAGGAAATGCGAAGGTGACCCGGCATGCCGAAGGCAGATCCGGGAACTAGCGCAATATGATGCTTGTCGAGTAGGTATTCACTCAGTTCTCCATCAGACTTGATCGTTTGGCCGGACGGCGTTTTGCCACCAATTGCACCAGAGCAGTCGGCAAAGGCGTAGAATGCGCCACGTGGTGTCCGACAGTTTAACCTTGGCATGTTGTTGATCCGTCGGACAACCATGTCGCGCCGCGCTTTGAAACGAGCACGATTGGGAGGCATGAAATCTTTCGGTCCATCAAGAGCGGCGACGGCTGCATGTTGGGCAACTGTGTTGGGGTTCGAGGTCGACTGAGACTGTAGTTTTCGCATTTCATCAATCAGCGCGGCTGGACCACCAGCAAAGCCGATCCGCCAACCCGTCATGCAATAGCCTTTGGAAAGACCGTTGACGGTGAGAACTCGATCAGCGAGTTCCGGTGCAATAGCTGCAAACGCTGTGACGACCGCATTGTCGTAAACGAGATGCTCATAGATGTCATCGGTCAGGGTCCACACGTGTGGGTGCCGCACAAGCACGTCTGCGATCTGGCGCAAGCTTTCACGATCCCAAACGGCGCCAGATGGATTGCCTGGGTTGTTTATGATCAGCCATTTGGTGCGATCCGTTATCGAGCGTTCAAGATCTTCCGCATCCAGCACGAAGCCACGATCGGACCGAGTTGGTACAAAAACCGGTGTGCCGCCGGCAACTTGCACCATGTCGGGATACGAAACCCAATAAGGCGCTGGAATTATCACCTCGTCGCCTGCACCAACCGTCACCAGCAAAGCATTGAAGATGACCTGCTTGGCACCTGTGCCGACACTGATCTGGCTGGTATCGAACGTTACTCCGTTTTCACGTCGAAACTTTCGAACAACAGCACCCTTCAGCTCCGGCATGCCATCAATGTTTGTATTTTTTGTATGGCCTGCATCAATCGAAGTCTTAGCAGCCTCACGGATGTGTGTTGGTGTTTCAAAGTCAGGCTCGCCGGAACTCAAAGTGATGACGTCGATGCCGGCCTGGATCATTTCCCGTGCTCGATGGCTCATGCCGGTTGTCGCGGATGGTGCAAAGCGTGACATGCGCGGCGCAAAGAAGCTATTGTGAACGTCGGCGGTCATTTGGCAATTCCTCCAACTTTCAGGCTGTCAACAGCAGTCGCAGAATGCTGCAATCGCGTGATCGATATCCTGGGTGGTTAAATCGAGGTGCGTGACGGCGCGCAGTACATGGTCTGAGACGGCGCCAACACGAACGCCTTTCGTCGCGGCGTGGCGCGCAATATCGAGCGCGCTTTGACCTGTATCTGTCACGTTTATAAATACGATATTTGTCTCAACTTGCTCGCCTACAATCTTGAGGCTGTCAAGCGTGGCTAATCCTTTGGCGAGCCGGCGCGCGTTCTCATGATCATCGGCAAGCCGCTCGACGTGATGGTCGAGGGCATATAGTCCAGCGGCTGCCAGCACGCCGGCCTGGCGCATCGCGCCGCCGAGCCGGTGTTTCCAGACCCAGGCTTCTTCGATAAAGTTTTTCGATCCCGCGAGCACACTGCCAACCGGGCACCCGAGCCCCTTCGACAAATCGACCCATACGCTGTCGCAATATCTCGAGAATCCTGAAGGTTCCAACTTAGTTGCAACGGATGCATTGAATAGGCGGGCACCGTCCATATGGCACTTGATGTCATGTTCCCCGGCCGCTTCCGCGATGTCACGAATTGCAGTTTCAGACCATACTGTACCACCACCTTTGTTGGAGGTTTGCTCGATTGAGACAAGCCGTGTGCGCGGCGCGCGCGGCCGCAACGGACGGATGTGCTTGGCAAACTGATCTGACGTGAAGCGACCATCGGGCGTGCAGATAGTTGTGATCATTGCTCCGGCCAATGCGGATGCGCCGGCGCCTTCCGAACTGATGATATGGGCGTTGCCCGCGGCAATAATTTCATCGCCCGGCTTGCAGTGCACAAGAATGGCAATCAGGTTGCTCATAATGCCGGATGGCAGATAGACGGCGGCCTGCTTACCCAGTAGTTCAGCTACCCGACCGCACAGCATATTGACACTGGGATCCTCACCACGTTGTTCGTCACCGACCTCGGCACGCGCCATGGCTTCACGCATGCCAGCAGTTGGTTTCGTTGCCGTGTCGCTGATGAGATCGATTGTGATGGGCGTGGTCATTGACAAATACCGTGCAAACTTGGTTTACGCTGCGACCAGCCCTGCAACCAGCCGGTCAATATCGTCGTGATTATTGTAAAAGTTTATACCGGCCCGGAGATGCCCGTCCTTTGCAGCAATGCGCACGCCCTGAGCTTTAAGACTGGCCTCAATTTCGTCTGCATCGCCGTCGACTGCGATTGCAACGATCCCGGCTCGTTCCTCCCATCGCGATGGCGTCAGTATCTTGATTTGTCGCGCCTGAGCCTGATCGATCAGATAAGTCGTTAATTCCCTGACCCGCGCCTCGATATTCTTCAACTCGATACCGGCAACGAACTCAGCAGAGCGTCGTTGCACGGCGAGCCCCATAAAATTGGGATTGCCATACTCGAAGCGGCGGGCGTTACTTTGCAGCTTGGGCGCCGCTTGATGTCGGTCAGTTGACGTAAACGAAAACTTAGCCGCATACGGTGGCCTGATCAGGTCGATCATCTCCGGAGTCAGATACATAAATCCGGCACCAGTCAAGCTGAACTGAGCTTTGTGGCCGCCGGCAACCACGACATCAGCGCCAAGCGAATCTACGCGATCTGATAGAATGCCGACCGCTTGAATGGCATCGACTACAAGCTTAATACCGCGCGACTTACAGAACGTACTCAAAGCCGTTATGTCGGCACGGTAGCCATTGCCGTAGGCAACCCATGCAACGGCGAGAATACGCGTACGATCATTGACAGCACGCTCATAGCCAGCAAGGCGCACGCAACCATCGTCGTCGGCTTCGGCAAAACGAATTTCAACACCTCGATTGGCGAGGTGACGCCAGGGAAACGTGTTGTTTTCATGCTCATGCTCGGTAATCACAACGTTGTCACCGGCCACCCACGGGAAGCCGGCCCCGATTATGTTGATACCCTCGGAGGTGTTCTTGATCAGCGCGATCTGTTCCAGTGGTGCACCAAATGTGTTGGCAACCGCAGCGCGGGTTTCTTCCGTGCTGGACATGGAAAATGCCGCTTCACCACCGGTATCGAATGTATCCCGGAACCACGCATCAGCGGCTTCCTTTGCGTAGATCGGCAAGGGGGCCTTGCGGCCAAGATCCAGATACGCAAAGTTGTTGAGCAGTGGGAACGCGTTCCGCAGCGCCGCCCAATCTGGAGC
>JBPCWA010000338.1:0-11469 GCA_051009975.1 Hyphomicrobiaceae bacterium | reverse complement strand
GGTATATATCGTTCCACATGATTTCAAACGCGTCTTATCACCTCAACGATCATTGGGTGCCGCTGCCATGCAGCGACAGGTTCTAGCCTGTGCACAAATTACTCGCCCCTTGCTCCGATCGGCCCCTTGCTCAGAGAAGTCCACATTCAAAGCGTGTATTTGATTCAAAGCGCCTACTTGAGACATCCAGCCGATCTCCAAGTAACGTGCATGGTAGTTAAGACGCATGCCCCGCTATTAACCGAACCGAGCCTGACGAACCATGTACACCTGCTAACCAAACGCGATATAGATCGCAAAAGCGACGGCAAGAACAATCCAAGCGATAAATGTGATCACAGGCCATAACCAAAGACCCGCATTGTCATTTCGACTCATCCGATCAGATTCTCCGCACAGTAGCTCTCGAATGCGAGATGTCATCCCACGCATGTAACGTTGAACGTCTGAGTGGCCAGAATTGTGTCGGCGTTCAAAAAGTCTGTCTCCCTGCCATTGACCACCTGTTGAGCTTGTCTCATGGCATCGAACTTTCCCGTCATTGACGGCACGTACCCATGAAAAAAGTCTAACACCCCCCCTGTTCAGCAACCCCGATCCCTGGATTGGAGGAGCGCGGCAACCGAAATTATGTCACCAAAGTGAGCGCTATTCTTAAACTGCACAGTCATCCACTGAAATCATACGAATTCCCACAGGAGCACACAAACATGGTTCCCGCATCCTATCGCCGAATTGTCCTAGTGCACCGACCTAAAGCGGAGCCAGCAGAGGCGGATTTCAGGCTCGAGGAAGCTAGCACACCTATCCCCGGACCAGACCAAATTCTTGTCCGCGTCGTCTATCTGTCCTTGGACCCATATATGCGAGGGCGTATGCGCGACGAACCGTCTTATGCCCCACCGATAGAAATGGGTGAAGTCATGCCAGGAGGGACCGTGGGTGAAGTCGTGATCTCCAACAACCCAAAGTTCAAGGTCGGTGACATTGTCGAGGATCGACTTGGATGGCAGGAGTACGGAATAGGCGGGGGGCCAACAACTCGACGAATTGACCCCACTGTTGCACCAATTTCTACCGCTAATGGCGTTCTTGGCATGCCAGGAATGACTGCCTATTGCGGGCTCTTTCAAATCGGTCGACCAAAAGTTGGTGAGACCATTGTGATTTCAGCTGCCTCGGGAGCAGTGGGGCAGACGGTTGGCCAATTGGCAAGGTTGGCTGGTTGTCGGGTCGTTGGCATCGCTGGCAACTCCACGAAATGCGCGTACGTGTGCGAAGAACTCGGCTTCGATGCCTGCATTGACTACAATAATATTGACAATCTTGATGCCGCTCTCAAGCGAGAATGCCCAGATGGGATTGACGTCTACTTCGACAATGTTGGGGGGCCAATAAGTGATGCTGTAACATTGCAACTCAACACGTGGGCACGTGTTGTGGTGTGCGGGGCGATCTCTCAATACAATGCAGCAGAGCAAGAAATGGGACCTCGCTTACCTGCGTTTTTTGTTGGCCGCAGGGTGACCATGCGTGGCTTTATTGTGTCAGACTTTGCAGCGCATTTTGAGCCTGCTCGACGCATTATGGGCAAACTCGTGCAACAAGGCCGCATTAAGTATCGCGAGCATATTGTTGACGGCTTAGAAAACGCACCACGAGCATTTATGGGTCTTTTCCAGGGTGATAATTTTGGCAAACTTCAAATCCAAGTCGCCCCGGAGTCTGCGTCAGCTTAGGTCGATGAATTTGACCGCAAGGAGCAAATCAACTGTTAGGCGGTGGATGGCGTAGCTTAGCCATACTGATGGACGTGGCAAAGCGCGAGGGACGAGCCGAAAACATCGGCAACAGTGCTGCGACCCTAATTCAGACAGAACAAAGTAGCGGGACGGGAAGATGAACCGAATGGGGATCCGCATCGCGGACCACACCGCAAGTTTGGCAATCTTGCTCGTACTTGCCTCGACATTTTGCTTTGCCACAATGGATGCGATAAGCAAGTTGCTAGCAAGCGATTATTCCATCGCTCAGATCCTTTGGATGAGATACATTTTCTTTGCCGTATTTGCGTTTACCATTGTTCGTGGCCATTGCCGCGCGGCGATTTTATGCCGCAAGCCTTGGCTGCAGGCATTGCGCGCGATGCTCCTGGTTGCGGAAAACGGCGTATTCATTCTTGCCTTTCAATATCTCCCCCTCGCCGACGTTCATGCGATCGCGGCGACCGCACCGCTCATGGTTGTGGTTCTCTCTGGCTTTCTACTGAGTGAACCGGTTGGCAATAGACGTCGATTGGCCGTTGGAGTAGGATTTTTGGGCGTCTTGTTAATAATTCGACCCGGTTTCCAGACGCTCGATTGGTCAGTTGCCATTCCTCTCTGTGGTGCTCTGATGTGGGCGATCTATCAAATCTTAGTTCGGCTCTGCAACCGGGCAGACAACTCCGATACGACACTCTTATGGACCGCGATCATTGGGCTCGCCTTGACTTCGGCGGTCGGCCCACTGAGTTGGAAGCCACCCGACACAGTTGATTGGTTGCTACTCGTTTTTCTGGCATTGTCCGGTAGTCTTGGGCACTACGCACTGATCATGGCACTAAAATTCGCTGAAGCCAGCACCATACAGCCATACAATTACACACTACTGGTGTTCGCGGCGCTCTGGGGCATCGTACTATTTAACGACGTTCCAGATGTAGCCACAGTCGCAGGGGCAGCAATCATCGTCGCAAGCGGTCTCTACGTTTGGTACCGGGAATTTAAGATGTCGGAAATGCAGTTGTAATGGCTCCCCGGGCGAACGCGCTCCCGACGCAGACTTGGCGCGCCGTCAAACCATGCCGGTCTAAGTCGGCGAAAGAGCTACGCCCAAATTGCAACATCTAAGCGTCAGCGGCAACCACTCCTTGCTAGTGGCCAGAGCGCGAGAAGTGCTGATAGTCTTTCAACGAACGCCAGTTCCCTCCCCACTTCCAACCGATACGCCCAAAGGCCCGGACGACTGCATCGTGGCTCCGAATCATACCTCGGCGAGCACGCCGTCGTTCGCTGGGTCGATCAAAGCGACGTCCGGCTCTCGGAAGCGTCACCCCCCTGCGGACATAGGGATTTTGTATCGGATTGATATCAATTGCTTCACCAAAAGAGTGTTGAGAGAGCCGTCGGCGGCCGGTCAGCCGCCGACAATTGAAAGCACTAGTGTTGTTGGCTTTCATAGACGCGATGTCCAGGCCGCCAAACGTATGCGCAAGCTTCATGCGGGCAATGCGGAAACCGCTACGGTATATTTCAGCAAACGCATCCAACACCGCCCGCGCCGACCGACGAGACACGATCATCTCCCCGTGCCGGTGCCGTCCTTCGAAGTCGTGATACGGAATAATTAGGTAGGCCAGTCTGTTTCGTCTCGGACAACGAAACCTTGGATGCCAGGACTTGCCCTGCATCGCCTTCCAGATGTGATCCGGTATGGACGACCAGCTGCCACGCTCAGTGCTCTCATCCGATTGCTGGACCTCCTCGCCTTGCCCAGCTTGCCTCAGCTTCCCGATAGCCTGCAGGGCCTCTGAATTTTGTTCCTGCGCCCTCGCCGCACCTGAGACAAGGTTTGCGAGAACGAGGATCGTTAGACAAAGTCTCATCAATCTCTTCAAGACAGATGCTCCGCGCAGAACTGAGACGCTGTATAGGCATTGGCAAAACGCACGCCAAATTCCACGATATGGTTCAGACTGGGAGTGTGCAGCCACGCAGCAGGACCATCTGGGAACAACGTACCAGTAAGCTGGTCAACCATTTTTATCAAAATGTTCATTGGTTAGTTTCCTTGTTGTCCATGCGGCAACAGGACGTCGATTGCGTTCAGTATTTTACCCGCCACGTTCTGACGAGCTACCGAAGTCAGTACAATCTATTTACCGTTCTAAGCACCAACCGGATTGATCAACAACGGAACGCAGCTGGTCGGCAAGAGTAAGACTTATCCGGTGATCTGGTAGTCTGGTGATGGCGACATCGCAATGTTGGCCATTTTGCGAGCCTCAAAAGCCTTGCCCCGTCGCCCAATCATTTCGAGCACTGTCCATCTACCTACATCTTGGCGAAGAATTTTGATGGCCGGCAGGCGTCGCGCAAAAACTGAATGTCCCTTTGCTCGTGCAGGCGAGCCAGCGGGGCACCCACATTACGCTCGTGTTCAGTCATCGTCGCACCTATCTCGCGCGCACTCGCGTTAGACAAGGACCCGCATGATTTCCCAATTCAGCAACTCATCCGGTCAATGACGAAAGCGGTACGGCACGCCAACATCTGTGGATTTCGAGGACCCCGCGCAAGCGAAGATTGACTGATCCGATCCATCAAATATAGCCAAGGTAACGCTGGAGTCGAAACGAGTTCACGCAAGAAATGTATGTAGAACATCGAGAGCAGCCGCGGCAATCACTCGTACTTTGGAAGGGCAAGCAATGGCTGGTCACCAGCGAAGGCGTGGAAACGATAGGCCACCAACCGCGGTTGGTCATTCGCACAGAGAACCTATATCGTCTGGTTGATCCCGCCGCTGGTATCAATGCTGTTCGACGAACCTGCAGATCGCTAGTAGTTGATACCGACGAGTTCGTAAAAGCTTGGAATGAAGCAATCAGACTTCACCGCGGCGAGGCATGGCCCCAACGACGCCGGTTTACAGGACGAATTTCAAACTAGGTGCTTTGCGGATAAGCAGTGCCCAAGTCACCCGCTCACAGCTGAAGTCCCCGTTATTCAATCCATTGCCAGCGCTCAGAGAAACTCAAGTTTACACAATACTTCTGAATAACGCTTCGGCAAGCTGGTGAATGTGAAGCTTAGTACGGCGGTTGCGCATATCAGACAATAACAAGAGCTGACTTGATATGAGCTGACATGATAAGCGCTGACATGGAGCCCGAGAACCCAAACCACCTTCGGACAAATTACATTCTGCGCGTTCCGCAAATAGAATTCGTTGGCTACTGGATTGCGGTGCAACCTAGGCACCTTGTGGCGAACACGCCTGGCATTAGTCCCAGTAGCGATTATTCTGTCGTCGCGGGCCACGGTGGCAAGCCCTTACTCCAGCACGAAGTCCCGCGACATATCCGCTTTTGTAGTCCGGACTGTCCCAGTCGCCGTTGAGGTATACTGCACGAATGGCACACGTCACGTTATAGCCGATTGCGTAGCCATCGGCGTAACCCTGATTATATGTCTTCGGCGCTACCCGGAAACCGGTTAGAAACGTAACGGCAATGAAAGCCGCAAAGAGTGACATCCATTTCATCGTGCAACTTTCACTTCGCGGCGCGTTCCTTTACGCCGATTGTGGCCAGAAGTTATCGCTCTGACCATCTATGGCGCCGGCAAGCATTTGGCACAATCGGCAATCAGGAACTGGCTTAAGAAATTGCTATCAGTGAAGCTGATCTGTCAGCAGCACCCTCTTCTCCGTTCGGCATGTGCGGTTATGCCGGTGCTTTGTCTGTATCTCTCCGCTCTACGATGACGTGGAAGTTTTACGATGGAGAACTAAATCGCAACTTATTCATTTACCCTGATACGTATTGACGGGTCGAAAGTCGCAAATTGCCGCACACATACCGGCCTAATCTTTCTATTAACCTTAAACCTACTTGCAATCTCTAACCTACTAGCGAGCATGATGGCATGGTGTTGCCGCTTGCCCCCACCTTGCATCGGGTCTCGAACCTCCCTAGATCTCCCCTCACAACCGACCAGTTCATGTTCGAGCGTTCCAACGCCCGGCGCTTGGATGCCGCTGTTCAACGACGACACAAGGCGCCGAAACAAGCGTGTCACGATGTCCTGGAAACCACAGATTGCCGTCATGCTGGCCAAAGTGGTATCATCAATTTAACAATGCGTTACAAAGTGATCAGGGGTTTTGTTATGAAAAGAGTTAGCCTAACGCTGCTCCTTTGCGGGTTCTTAATTGGACATCCCGCTGCTGCACAAAGTTTCGAGAATATCGATTCATGGCCAAAGACGCGCGTTGGAGGCAAGCTGTGCCTTGCCACACACGCGCACTTTGGTAAGAGCCCATCATGGCCCAGCAAGAGCGGTGCCCGAAAAGCAGCCGTCCGGGCTTGGGAAGCCATGACGGTCTGGGAATATGGAAAGAGGTGGGGCAGCTATTCACGCGCGACCGGCAAACGCATGTCGTGCAAGAAAAGTGGAAGTCGCTGGACCTGCGAAACAACGGCTCGGCCTTGCCGGCGCTGACCTAGCGTCATCACCACAGGGGAGAGTCGATAAGCCCGCCAATTCGACTTACCGTAGATCGAACCGCCCAGTCGTTTCAGCAAGCGCGGGGGCCATGCTCGCGCTTCATCCAGTCACAGGTTGCCTAATTGCACGTTCACAATAGGTCGTGGTCCGTAGCCCAGTCTATCCCGCCTGCAATTTCACGCGACGTCACACCAGGTTGGTGCGCGTATCGGCTGTGAGGCCCTTACGCGGAAAAGCAGCTGTCGGGATCGTCGCTTGGTTTCAACGCCAATGCTTCACGACAAAACAATGCCATCGAGGCCGACCGGCAAAACAAAACTAGCTTGTCTCATCATCTGAGGGTTGCTCGAAACCTTCGTCGCCGTCAGCGATCGAGAGGGATTGCTTCTTGACCGCTCTTTGCTCGGGGTCGCTCGACGCAGCGACTTCCTGGTACTTTGGCGTCGCAGATGCCCCCTTCACGTGAATATCCTGTTGAGGATAGGGAATCGAAATTCCTGCCTCGTCAAAGCGCTCCTTCACTTGTCGCATGAGATCCCAGTACACCGTCCAATAGTCCGATGTCTTGGTCCAAGGTCGACAGATGAAATTGACAGAACTGTCAGCAAGTTCATGGACTCGAATGATAGGTTCCGGTTCCTTCAATACAAGTGGATGGGAGGCAACAGCACCCTCCAAGACACGCAGAGTCTCGGGTATTGAGTCATCGTATGAAATACCGAATACAAGATCGACGCGCCGGGTTTCACTTGCAGTCACATTGGTGATTATGTTGCCCCAAACATTCTTGTTGGGTATCACTATAACCTGATTGTCCGGAGTCGTAACGGTGGTCGCGACGATACTGACTGCCTTTACGGTGCCTGCGACGCCGCCAACGTCAACATAGTCGCCCTCATCGAACGGACGATAAATCATGATCATTAGTCCACTCGCCAAATTGCCAAGCGTGTCTTGGAGCGCAAAAGCAATGATAAAAGATGCACCACCAATGAGTGCAAAGAGTGGTGTAATGTCGACACCGACGGCAGAGAGGACGATCATTAAGCCAAGGGCGAGGACAACCCAATAAATGATCCCGACCAAAAAGGCCTGCAATAACTTCGATACGTTCGGGACGTGACCGATCCAGCGCCTAGCGAGCCGTCGCACAACTCCTGCAGCGAACAAGAGCGCCAATACAGATAAGATGATGATTCCGATGCTCTTGAGTAAGTAGATGCCGCCATCTTCATCCGTGAACCACGTCAATGCCCTCGCGACGAGCGTCGTGAAGTCGGTAGTCCGAGCCTCTTCGACAATGATGGCGTTCCGATAGGCCCGATAACTCGCGATGTCTTTCGCGTCACCCCCCTTTTTCTCCCATGCGTTCAAGACGGAGCTATATTTGTCGAATAAATCCCTACGTTCGAGATCAATTTGGGTCAATTTCTCTCGGGCGGCGTCTTCCACTGCCCCATCAGTCTTTGTAATTGCGACCTGCGCCTGTACGACTTCTTCGGTCTTGGACTTAACAATCTTCAACCATTCTTTGGCCAACTTCTTTAAATCATCGCCCGTCAGCGGGACGAGCCGAATCTCCAGCTCCTCTACGCCAATCTGAGGTTGTAGCAGTTGGGTTGGTAGGTTCGTGTTTGCCTCAACGTCCGCTCCGGCTGCAGTTCCGGCGACAGCCGGTTGGCCTTGAGTGCCTTGGCTGCTGGCTGGGCTTTGACCAAAAGAGTTTGGCACGAAGGCCAAATTTGCAATGACGCATAAGATTGCTGCGCAAATATAGGACGCTAGCGAATTCATGTCAGTCTCCCAAAATTCGATTGCAGCCATGTCGGTTTTAATTGCCCGCAATCAGCATCACGGCAGCATTTCGAGACCGATTGTGACCAAGATCGTGTTGGAACCATTTTGTTTGCCGCTAAGTGAACACGGAATTGAGAGTGACCCATGGACATGTTGCCCGCGATTACCATCGAAGTTTTCACAGGTTGAGCGAGCGTCCACAATCTGACCAGGTCGGCAACACCAAGCCACCCATCAGCAATCCGTTCGAGGCTCATCAAGCAATAGGCCGAGTTGTCGCGCTAGATTCTGTCAGATCTCGCTCCCGCGTCATCTGAAGCCAGATGGCAAGGCCCCAGCGAAGACGGATTGAGCTCCCTTGTGCCAACGAAGCGCCGTTCTCTGCAGTATTGCTTGTTTCGACGTTCAGTAAGTTCGAGACGCCAGCACCGCACACCTTGTTGGCTGGGTTAATGTTGGTAGCTTCAGTGTTTGGCTCGTCATTGGAGCAAGGTGATTTGATGCTGGATTGTCGCGCAGAACGATCTGGTCATGATGACGCACAGGTATGACTCTATTCGGAGATATCGTGATGAGACAGTTGATTGGTATCTGTGTCAGTCTGATATTGATAACTGATTTCGCAATGGCGGATGTTGTAAGAATTGTTTCCTGGAACGCGTCTCCGTCTCTGTATGAGTCCATCCACCGGCGGTCCAACGATTTCTCCAAGCTCAATTCTGATCTCAGACCGGACATTCTTATTGTTGTCGAGGTTGCTGGGGAAGTTGAAGTCAAGCAAATAGTGAATGCTCTGGGCTGGGCCTCGTATCACGCCGTCGTTAGCGACTGGGCAAGACTAAGAGACAGGGTTTATTTCGCTCTCGAAACTGCCGTTGTCAGCAAGATCCCCATTACCAGTGTTATCGAATACGACGCATCGCCTGACGGTCATCACAAAGTATTCACCGAGAAAGGAGCGATAGACGGTATCGTTTCGGAGGAGTTGCTTTCGTCAGATGGTATAAAGGACTTTGGTGAGCCGCTCAGTCGCCACGATCGAGGCACCATGCGGATCGATTTCGCAAATGGCCTAACTGTCTTCCCATTGCATCTGAAGTCTAATCGAAACGGTGCCTGCATCCGTCTATTGGACGCCGTAAAAACCTTAAAGCGCTCAAATTTCAATATCCCCGCACCGATCCTTAAGGCCCTCGATAGTGGCTTCTCCAGTGCTACGAGGGAACGAATACGCAACGCAAGAAAACGCGAACGCGTCATGGCCGCGACGGTCCGGATCGCAAACGAAGCGATTCATTCCCAGCGGATAGTATTGATCGCCGGAGACATGAATACGAGCTTCGAACCGGGTTTGGCTGGAAAGGCCGTAGCAGATTGCCGACTGACCAATTTCGGCTGTACCAAAGGCCCACTGCCGCACAACGCGTGTCTGGGCGGAGATGGCTACGACGACACTCTCGGTGGCATATTGGAAGAGGGCCTTGTTGGACGCACCACATGGAAAATCCTCAGTGCCGGATTGGGCCGTACATTTGATGATAAGGCCTTCGCTGACTACGCTATTGACCATATGGCCGTTCCGATTGGCACGGCCCACCAGTTTGCCAATGCCATCCGTGGTCGAGAGTTATATGGATCCGACCACTTTCCAATATTCACAATCTGGACCACGCAGAAATGATTAGGGAGCGCCAGGCCCAACCATTGGGGCCCCTTGTACGAAATCTTCGAATTTGGCGATTGCTTCTCGGTCGTAGCCTCGACCGGTGACCAGCAACTGATATGTGTAGCGCTCCCGCGGCTCGCCTGCCCGCAACTGCTTGCCCGTTAGGTTCTTAACGACACGACCGTGTTGCATAACGGCGAGCCGGTCGCACATAAGACTTACCACAGCCAAGTCATAACCAACCAGCACATAGGTAAGTTGGCGTTCACGGCGAATTCGACCTGGTAAGTTCAAGACTTCGGCCTGAACCGGGTCGTCGAGGGCCGACGTCTCCTCGTCCAGCAAGAGAACGCGCGGCTCGACGATTAACATGCGAGCAATCGCGACCCGCTTCCTTTGCCCGTCCGAGAGTTAGTGAGGAAATCGAACTCGGAACGATGCAGCAAAACCGACCGAAGAGAGGACGTCGGACAACGCACTGACATTGTCGAGACCCCGAAATATCGCACCATTGCAAACCATCTGATCAATTGTGGGGCGCCGATGAAGAGCCCCATATGGGCTCTGGACTACCAATTGCACAATCCGCCGAAACCCACGCGTTCTCCGCTGCCCGATGGACTCACCATTGACGCGCATAGCGCCGGCAACCTAGCCAGAAGATTGGACAAGGCCGGCGAAGTCGCGCTTAAACAACGTTTTCGTTTACGTACCAAAAGCTAGTGCGATCACGAACCAGGCACGCGAAAAGTTGTATAAACCGAGCGGGACTGCCGGTTCGATGCCGGCAAAAAAGATCAATGCCTTCGACGATACAGCTTGATCTCATGCTAACGAGGCTAAGCTTTTGCATGCGCATTCGCGCACATTGTTGTCGGTCGATGAATTCAGTTCGGCGCTGGAGCTTGTCGCCTTGATTGTTCGATTTCGGATGCGTAGTACTTAGTGAATGGATCGCAATCGATCCCGAAAAATGCCAAGACTGATCCATCGCGGACCAACTGAGTGCCCACATGTTGAAGCTCATTCTGCTTACCTTGCTCGTCGTTGTCGTTGGTCCGGCCATGGCTGCCAAACGTGCATTTGTGATAGGAAATGGGACATACCTGGACGCAAGTATCCTGCCAAATCCGATGCATGATGCTGAGGACGTTGCGGCAAAACTGACGCGGCTCGGCTTTCGCGTTACGCTAGGGCTTGATCTCACGCGTGATGCCTTTCTCAGGAGCTTCCAAAAGTTCAGCCGCGAATTACAGCGTGAAGATCTCGCGCTCTTCTATTACGCGGGTCATGGCGTTCAGATCGGAGGTGAGAACTATCTGTTCCCAACCGACGCGGTCGTTCGCAACGCTGAAGACGTGCAGAGTGTTCTGATTTCTCTCAACGCTTTGCTTGCCAGTCTGTTACGTCAGGCAAAAACCCAGATCGTCATCCTGGATGCTTGCCGCAACAATCCCTTCACTCCTAGAATTGAACGAGCAAGCAATACGCGTGCAGGTGGTATTGCGCGCGGATTGGCGCGCGTCTACGCCGGCGTTGGATCATTTATCGCGTATTCAACGCAACCGGGTAACGTTGCGGCTGACGGGAAAGGACGCAATAGCCCGTTTACCGCAGCTCTATTGCGTCATATGGAAAATGATCGAATCGATGTGCACGCTTTGATGAGAAGAGTGCGAACCGACGTGCAGCAAGTTTCCGCGGGCAAGCAAATCCCCTGGGAGAGTTCGTCAC
>JBPCWA010000337.1:0-11728 GCA_051009975.1 Hyphomicrobiaceae bacterium | reverse complement strand
CCTCTCGGCCTGCGCGAAACCTGTCGCGGAAAGGTAGGATTGCTTTTGACCATTGGTCGACTTTCAATCATTGACCGGGATCAATTGATCCAATCAATGGCCTGTGGGCGGCCAATGCGGACGTACGACGGACCCTCGGCCCCACGCACTCTCACATAACCCACTTTTTGACCCTTCCGATCAATGTCGACTGCCCTAGAGCGACCGATCACGCCCGTGCCCAGCAAGCCAGAACTCGCAAAACTAAGGATGGACTGTATCCCGGCATCCCGTGACACCATACAGATTTGCCCGCAGAGCAGTGTTTGCTGGATCGTCAGTTTATGACCACGCTCAAGGCGCAATCATCTTGAGTGGTTGGGTCCGCGCGAAAACGTGCTGGTCACTAATGGGGCTAAACACGCCCGCAACCAACTCAAATTCTGGCGTGGTATCGCCCAATATAGTTCAGCGATACCCTTCACAAATATCCAGTCTGCACCACTGTCACGACATGTCCAATCGTGACTGAGAGGTGAGCCGCAACGCAACACCAAACCGAGCGTTGCGGCCAAGTTCAATTTGCCTTCGAACCATTGGGAACCGGGTTGGCATTTGAGCCACCTGCGCCCGAGTTGACACCGCTCTTAGATTCGGTCGTCGGAGGGGGTTTGGGTTTGTCTTCAAACATTTCAGCCGCGGATTTGAATACCTGCCGTGATCGCCAATCCGGGATCTTGAATTCCCAAGCATCCAAATCTTTGCGGAATTTTTTGGCCACGTCTGCCGCGTTGCCGTCCTCTTCCACGTCCACGGCAACCCATCTGTCGTTCTCACCTACTTTCGTGACCGTGAAGCGAAGCTTGAGGCCGTCGGTCGTCTCCAAAACCGCTGGGATCTTTACGGCATCAGAAGGTACTTTGGCATCCTTTCTTGTCCGCAAGTCAGTCATCTCAAGCGATTCAAGTGCCTTGATCATGACTGCTGCATCGACGCCCGGCTTGACTTGCTTGCCGTCCGGTACGGCAGCAAATTTGAAACTTGGTGGTGCTTCGTTGCTCTTTTCCGTAGTCGCAGTCTTGTCGACTGCGGCTTTCTTGGCTCCACCAGCCTCTTTGGTTTCCGCCTTGTCTTCCTTGGACACCTTTTCTTCTACGGCGATAACGACAGGATCACCATCGGGCGGGTCAAGTGTCAATGATTTGAATTTGCCAAGATCCATCTTGAAGAAGACGGCCTCAACCCAGTCAGTCACGTTGAGTGGCGCACTGATCGCAACATTGGTTAGCCACGTCTCGTCTTCTCCCGGGCGTCGAACGTAAGTGCCGGACTTTCCGCTGCCGAATGCACCGCTACGCTGTTTGCCAACAACGAGTTCGCCGACACTCTTGCCATCATCGTCGGTGAACTGCAACAGCGTCGCCGAAGCGCCCTCCTTATCCGGGTCTCCAAGATCAAGAAGATCGTATCGCTTTGGATCACGGGTTTTCGACTCGACAAGTTCAGCGGTCGCTACCTTCAGGAGCAGTTCCCGAATTTTGTCGGCTTTAGCTGGGTAGTTGCCGCGTTCGGACAACAGCCAGACCCCGTCCTTTTCTTTCTCGAACGTGAACCTGTCCTTACCCTTTGCGAGAGCTACTTTGCCGATCTGACCAGCATCGCTGACAAACGACGGGAATAGCTTTTCCCCGCGTACGGTTTCCGTGGACCAGGTATCATAGGCGCTGTGAACTATACCTGCCGTTACCAAAGAGATGGCAGCGGCGGCGGCCAGCAAGGTGAAATGCTTGGGCTCCATGGGCCAATACTCCTGTGGCTAAGAACTTTTTGACGTTCGTCGACGTCGCATCGCTGCAAACGCAATACCACCAACGACAAACAGTAACGGCACGCCAGCAATGTTGACGAATTTGAGCGTGCCCTCTAGCTGATCGATGTCGGCACGCATCGCGTGCTTGACGTCCCGCAGCTCCTTTCGTGTGGCAACCATCTCTCCGCGAAACTTCTCGATCGCATCTTTGTCCGCGTCGCTCAGGATCACGTTGCCGTCCGTCGATTGGCGCTCGACTTTTGAGAGTTGGTCTTGCAAGCCGTTCAATTTCGAAACGAGTGCTTGTTCCTTTTGCCTGAAACGCTGTTCTGCAGTTCTGCGAATGTCGTCAACCAGTACGAAAGGCCGATCATCAACACCGCGCCCCCTCAGGCCCGATAGCGCTTCTCCGCCAGATAAGTTCTCGATAGCGTTGACCACGAACGTCGCGTTGTGAGCGATTGGCAAAGCTATCTGCTGGCCCAACATATCACGCATCTGGACCCAGAAGTCGTCGTACAACAAATCTGAATCAGCAACGACTATGGCGTTGAGTTTTCCTGACGTTAACGGAGCTGAGGTCTTTGCTGTCGCCTCTTTCGCGTCAGGCTTCTTGTCAGTTTCACCGCCGCCTGATTTAGCTTCGCCTTTGTCTTGGGCTTTGGTTGTGGGCCTGCCATCGGGGAATGCTGTCTTGATATCGCCCTGCACGCGCGCGGCAAGAACCAACTCCTTGGAGCCCGGCTTGTACTCTCTGAGCAATGCAACAGGATCTGGCTGGTAGCCCATGACCTTTGATGAGTCGACTTCCATGGCTGCCGGAGTCGTCTTTAACAACGGCTTGATCGTTGTTGTCGCTTGATCGACCCCTTGTATGTAACCAGAGGACGCAAGATTAACGGTGTTGACGCTATCTGCAATGACGTCGTCTTGATCGATCAGCGAATCCTTTACCGACAGCCACGATATGTATTCTGTGACAACGGGCTGGTTGCCACCGGTTTGCACCCGACGAGCAATTCTCAGATCACCTGCAATTTTTGTCGGATCGATCTCCACGCCCCAGGACTTGAGCAATTTCTCGAGTTCGGGGTTCATTCCGCCACTAGCGGCCGCAGCCGGGTTGAACGCTCGCCCAACGTCCGGTACCGGATCGACAAACGCGAGAACCCGGCCACCTCTGAGAGCAAATTGATCGACAGCAAACGCAGCCTCCGCAGTCAGCCCGCTCGGTTGCACCAGCATCAATACATCGACATTATCTGGAACCTTCTTAGCGTCCTCAGCAATTGTCTCGACGTCAAAAAACTCTTCAATCTGACTGACGACAAACCATTTCGGCAACTGCTGTGGTGGGCGTCCCGGCATCCCCATTGGGGGTTGTGGTGGCCCACCCATGATGGGAATACCGCTCATGATCCCAACCACCATCTTCTTTGGCGCTGCGAGCTTGTGCACGAGCTTGGTCATATCGTATTCAAGATAGCGCTCTCGCTCTGGGGCGAAGAATTGAACAACTTCCTCCTGGTCGGTACTGTTGGTCGCGACCAAGCCGAAAAACCCTTGATCGCCTTGAGCGTTCAGCTGGACGCCGCGCAGGCCAGCGGCTACGGCGCGATCTTCAGCGTCAGAGAAGGGTTCCGGTTCAATGTAGGACACCTTCAGTTGATTGCCGGATAAATTGGCATACTGGTCAAAGAGCGCACGCACGCGCTCAAAATAGCGCTTGTAGAGCGGCGCCTGCTCGCCTAGCTGATTTGAGAAATAAATCCGCACGTCGATGGGTTCTGAGATGTTGCCGAGAACGCGGCGTGTGCTTTTGGATATCGAGTAGAGGCCAGATTCTGTCAAATCAGCTGTTGCCGATCGAAAGAAATTGGATGACACGATATTGACCGAGAGCAGTATGATCGCACCGAGACCTACAGCGATCCACGCCATCGTCCGACGATTCATCTTTCCGACTGTGTTGTTGATTTCCCCTGGTGCCAGTAAGGCCCAGCCAGCCGCCGTATCGAGCGCCGCTTTTGCTTTGCTAGCAGCACCAGTCGCCGCGCTCGAAGCCACACTTGCTGCACCCTTTGATGCTGCGCTTGACGATGATGCTGCGCTTGGCGATGCACTGGCGCGAGCGGTCTCTGAGGCCGATGTTTCCGACTTCTCAGCCGGAGTTGTACTTGCACTCGTTTGTGATGGTTTGTCCGACATGCGACGCCTCCCTACTCCGCTTTTTTCTGCTCGACCGCCAGCATATTGGCGTACAGGAAGAACACGATCATAGATAAGTAAAAGATCAGACTGGAGAGTGAAATCACCCCGTTCGTAATCTGCTGGAAGTGAGATAGAAAGCTCATCGACTCAATTCCGGAGACAACGAAGCCCGGGGCCCAGGTCTTGAAAAAGCCAAGCACCAGAGGCAGTCCACTCATGACAAACAAGAAACAAATGGTTGCCGACACGATGAAGGCGATGACTTGGTTTTTTGTTAGCGCCGACACGAATGAGCCGATTGCCAAAAATGCTCCAGCCATCAAGAAACTTCCGACATAGCTCGCAAAAATCACACCGTTGTCGGGGTTGCCGAGGATATTGACTGTAATCCACATCGGAAATGTGAGGATAAGAGCGACGCCCAAAAACGCCCACGCAGCGAGAAACTTTCCTATGATGGCCTGCGTCGGTGTAATGGGGAGAGTCATGAGTAGTTCAATCGTGCCAGACTTGCGCTCCTCCGCCCAAAGGCGCATCGCGATCGCCGGCACGAGAATAAGATAGATCCAAGGGTGGTACTGGAAAAAGACCGCAAGATCGGCCTGCCCGCGTGCGAAAAAATTACCCACGTAGAACGCCATGGCCGCAGTCAGCGCAACGAAGATTGCAACAAAGACGTACGCTAGCGTGGTTCCGAAATAGGCGTTAAGTTCGCGCCGAAAAATAATGCTGATGTTACGCATGTCCACTGTCCCTGAGCGTCGCTGAAGTCGCGGCTTCTGCGTCCGATGTCGTGATTTGCCGAAACACGTCGTCCAAGCGCCCGCGCTCAACCAGAAGCTCGTCAATCGCGATTGATTTTTCCCTGACCAGCGCAGCGATATCGGCGGCGATGGCGTTCTGCTCGTTGGGTACGGCGCGCAGCCTCACGTGGCCATTCAGTCGGCCAATTTCTTCCACCCGTGCGACCCCCGGCAATCCCTTGAGCGCAGAAGCAAGATCATCAGCTGCTGATGTGGCAACTCGGACAGCGACCGCGTTGTGGTAAGGCATGCGACGCTGCAATTCTTCCGCCGTACCATCCGCGACGATACGTCCCTTATCGATGACGACGGCACGCGTGCAGACCGCTTCAACTTCTTCAAGAATGTGCGTCGATACGATAATAGCTTTGTTCGACGCCATATCCGATATCAATGTCCGCACTTGGTGCTTCTGGTTGGGATCCAAACCGTCAGTGGGTTCATCCATAATCAGGATAGGTGGATCGTGTAAAATAGCCTGGGCGAGCCCAACGCGGCGCTTGTAGCCTTTTGACAGCGTCTCAACGCGCTGGTTCATAACCGATTTCAGGCCGGTTTGATCTGCCGCCCGAGCGACGCGATAGTCCCTTTCGCCGGCGATGAACCCCCGAATTTCTGCAATAAACTGAAGAAATGTTTGCGGCGTCATATCGCTGTAGGCGGGCGCACCCTCGGGCAGATACCCTAGTTTCTGCTTCGCGGCGATCGGATCGTTTGCCATCGTGAGGCCATCGATCCGCACCGTCCCATTGTCAGGTTCCAAGAACCCAGTGATCATTTTCATTGTTGTCGACTTGCCAGCTCCATTCGGGCCCAAAAAGCCCAAAACTTCGCCTTTGGTTACGGAAAGAGAGATTCCGTCAACGGCAACAATTTCTCCGAAGTGCTTTGTAAGCCGGTCTGTTTTAATCAGTTCGGCCATTGGCGTTTCCTCATGTCTTGAACGCGTGCGGTGCGTCGCTTTCGGCTCCTGCGCCAGCTTGCAAAACCGTGCATCCGTGTGAATTAGTCCAACTCCAGACACTGTCAAGGGGGCAGTGCCAAGGAATCTTGCCGGGATTGTGATAGGTTGATTAATTGAATGTAATCATTGCGTTAACCTCTTCGTGAGAAGAGACGCGCATCGGAGGGCGTTGGGTCGCGCGGCAATGTTCTTCGCGCCTGCTCCTCAACTGCTTCTTGGATGAGTGCATCCAGCAACTCTGAGAACAACAGGGCTCCGTCTGGCAGCGCCTCCCAAAGAAAATAGCCGAACGAGCCGGGACAAGGGTTAACCTCGTTGAGCCAAATCTCGCCTGTCACCTCATTGCCGATAAAATCGACTCGCGGGGCTCCGGTACCGTCAACCAGTGTGAATGCGATCTCGGCCCAGCGACGCACGTCGTCTTCAAGACGAGACGGGATCTTTGGGTTGAGCTCACGGGTTAGCGACAGCATACCTTCACTTGGTTGACCAGGTGATTTACCAGTCGATTTTTTGCCGCCACCCGAAAGATATTTCTCTTTAAAGTCCAAAAGCTCACTCGAACGTTTCGGCCGCTCAATAGCCGATGTCTGAAGCGCTCCCGCGGCCCTCGACACGGCAACGTTATATTCGACCATATTTTCGACGAACGGCTCCAAGATCGCGGCTGTGTCGAACCGGAAGATCGATGGCAGAACGTCGCCTAGCTCTGATAGCGTCTCAGCCCTGGCCACACCGATGCTACTTCCAAGGTGACTTGGTTTAACGCACCAAGGTCCAGCTAACTCGCCAACGATATCAGCGAGCTCCGACTCGGTGACAATAAGTCCTTCCGCGGGTCTTTTGATTTCGCGATAGTCAAGTTGGGCGACAGGAGTTCCTGCCAGGATGCGTTTGGTCGCAACCTTATCCATGAGTACGGCCGACGCCAGCGTGCGCATCCCAGTGTATGGTATGCTGGCCGTTTCGAATGTGCCTTGGATCTGACCATCTTCCCCGATCAAACCGTGGAATGCAGGGATCGCCACATCGAACTGAAAGACCTTAGGCTTACGAAACAAAGTGCTCGACGTGGCGACGAGCGACGGTTGGCGCGAAGCGGTCATGTCAAGTGTGACCTGGGTCAGAGCAGAAAATTGCTCTGCAGACGGCAGGTAAGTATCTCGATCGCGCAACGCGTCTCCTGTCCACCACGTCCCGTCTGTGGCCAAGTAGACGGGCAGTGCGCTGTAAGACTCGCTATCGAGAGCCGACAATACCTGTAGTGCCGTAACGACGGAGACATCGTGCTCCGGAGAGCGTCCGCCGAAGAACACGGCAATTGTCTTACGATTTGTCATATTTGTCCTGCCGTTCCGTCACGTGACTGTGCTGGGCAACCGAGTCCTTTGGCCTAAGCCTGTTATCCAGGCCCACGGTCCGGGCCCGTTGCCCAGACCCGTTGCCAAGCCCCGTTACCCAGCCCCGTTGCCCAAACCTTTTACCCAATCTTGTTACCCAGACATTTCGCCGAGACCTTTTGCCCAGACAACTTTCCTATCCCTGTTTCTCAGTCCTACTTCTTGGTCCTGTTGCTTAATCCTGTTGCTTAGTCCTGTCACTTCAGTTTTCTAGCTGGCTCGTGCCTTTTCGACCAACGCAGCATGTCGGCATTGAGCTCCTCGTATATGGGCGCGAGCAGAGCCACAACGCCAAACCGCGGCAGCAGGTTTTCGGAAGGTTTTCGGAATTTTTGATGCGACCTGGGCGACTTTGCCGGTCGGCAGCGGCCAGTGCACAATCTTTAACTTCGCCAGTTTCCTGCCTCCCTACAACCCGACATCAGCAGATCTCTGACATCAGCATAGCGGCATTAGATAAAGTCGAGCGGCTCTCAGCACGATCCTTACCTTAAAGCAAGAGCAATTTGGCGTTATGCAAGTGCGCCACCGTTTCGCTTGCGAAGTGATTTCAGAGGCGTGATAACGCTCGCATGACTATTGATTTGCAAGCCAAATACGATCCGGCAGCGATCTCGTTCGATTCCATCGGCCGCAATGAGTCACCTGGGGATTGGCAGTTCGTGTGGGGACACGGCTGGGGCCAGAGCAAGGCCGCAATGACGCAGCTTGCGCAGTCTCTCACAAGTATTGGGAGCCACGTTTTGGTCGATTTCCCAGGGTTCGGCGCATCTCCCGCCCCGACCGGCGCGTGGACCACAGCAGATTACGCTGACCTGACAGCACGCTTTATCAAGCAATTGGCCCCATCCAAACCACTGGTTTGGGTTGGCCATTCGTTCGGGGGACGGGTCGGTCTGCAGCTTGCCTCTCGCCATCCGCAACTGATTGCACGTTTGGTGCTGATTGCTGCAGCCGGTCTGCAACGGCGGCGATCAGTGACGGATCGCGCTCGTGTTGCTGGAAAAGTCTACACGTTTAAAGCACTCAAACATCTTTCACCTGTGCTCGGTCTCGATATCGAAAGATTGAGAGATCGATTTGGCAGCGCCGACTATCGCAATGCTGGCGACCTAAGGTCCACGCTGACAAATGTGGTCCGCGAAGATCTAAGCGATGTGGCCCGAACTGTGCAATGCCCAAGCCGGCTGGTCTACGGCGACCGCGACACCGAAACTCCGCCAGACATCGGCGTCCGACTTGAGCAACTCATACCCGACGCGCGGCTGACAGTGCTGGAAGGGCAAGATCACTATTCGCTGCTCGGCGACGGACGTCATCTCGTGGCCAAACGCATCCGAGACTTCCTCGACGATCGACCAACGCCGATTGCGACCGCGCGCAATGAGGCTCAGTCATGAGCAGTTATGATACGCTATCGATCGTCGCCTCTCTGGCAGCATTGTTAGGATTCGCGTTCTTTGCGTGGCGTCGACTGCTACGCTACTTGCACATCTTCCAACAAGATGAATACGACGCGAAACGTTTTTTGCCCTGGCTGATAACCACTTTCTCGTTTGATAAGCGTGTGTCGGCGGCATTGATCCTCTTTGCTGCATTGACTGCGCTCATTCAATTGGAATCAATCGGCAGCACAGAATCGTTTCTTGTGGCGATACTATTTGCTGCGGCCGGTCTAAGGGAGACCGATCCGCGCAGAACCGCCAAGAAGAAGCTCGTTATGACGGCTCGTGCGCGCCGCATCGCGGGTACGGGCTATGTCTTGACAGTCGGCGCCGGTGTTGTCGCAGCCGCCCTCGGTGGCAGTTTGATTTGGTTGTTCGCCGTTCAGTCTATCCCGCTTCTGTTGGTCCTGGCGAATACGATACTTAAGCCCATCGAGGCCCGCATCCAAAACGCTTTTCGAAAGGCTGCGGAGGAGCGTCTGAATACGGTCAATCCGACAATCATCGGAATCACCGGCTCATTCGGAAAGACGTCCGTCAAACACATTCTCGGGCACATCCTGCAAATGAATACGCAGGCTCTCTTCACCCCAGGCAGCGTCAACACCGTGATGGGCATATCGCGCATTATCAATGAGCAATTGCGCGACAATTGTCGCTACTTCCTGGTCGAAATGGGTGCCTACGGAATTGGCTCAATCGCTCGCCTGTGCAAATTCACTCCACCGGATCATGGTATCATAACCTCCATCGGGGAAGCCCATTACGAAAGATTCAAGGACCTTGAAACAGTTGCGCGTGCTAAGTTTGAGCTGGCCGAGGCGGTCGGCGCACAAAATGGTCTCATGATTGTCGACGAGAGCGTACTCGAGCGGACCCATGCAAAACAATTCGCGGCAGGCAAGAGCGACTCATTCGTTATTGTTGGTGACGGCGACAATGCCGATATCCGCGTATTGTCAATCAGCCAGGGTCCAGAAGGCCTCACAGTTCGCCTGATTTTTGAGGGTGAAGAATTCGTCCTCTTTGCCCCGCTCTTCGGTATCCATCACGGCCGCAACATGGCACTTGCGTTTACGATGGCGGTCAAGCTTGGCTTCGCGCCCGAGCGAATCGTCACAGCGTTACGAACCACTCCGCAAATTGCCCACCGTCTGGAAGTCAAGCGCCATCCATCTGGGGCGACACTGATCGATGACGCCTACAATGCCAATCCGGACGGCATACTCAATGGCCTGCAACTGCTGCAGACGCTTAAAACCGCTAAAGGACGCCGTATTCTCGTGACACCGGGCGTTGCAGAATTGGGCACGCGACATGATGACGTTCATCGCCGATTAGGCGAGGCCGCGGCCCAAAACACCGACATCACTTTAGCCGTGCGTGGCGAGCGAATTCCAACCTTTATCCAAGCGTTCAAGTCGAGCAAGTCTCCGGATGGGCATGCAGAAATCCTGGAGTTCCCGCAATTTGCTCAGGCGCAGACTTGGATGAATGAAAATCTGCGAACCGATGATGTCATTTTAATTGCCAACGATCTCCCCGATCTTCTCGAGCACAATTTTGTAAGTTGAACCCTGATTGCGGGATCTGACACTCTGGTCTACCGCGCTGGTTGAGACGACGATCGCAATTGGCGTAAAATGCGGCATCGGTTCAATGGAGACTTGCGTGCGAAGCTTGGGCTCGGTATTGATGCTGATCGAGCGGCAAGGTGCTGACGGGCCGTGAAGATGATGGGCCGCCTTAGCTCAGTAGGTTAGAGCGCTAGATTGTGGATCTAGAGGTCCCCCGTTCGAGCCGGGGAGGCGGTACCAATAAAATCAATAGCTTAGAATTATAGCGCGACAGCTGACCGACTCTCCAGCATTCACATAGCATTCACGCGGATCTCGATTTTGGTGCTGGACAGGGCTCGGGACGCACTGCTTCGCTATCTCAACACGTATTTTGAATACTGGATCGCCAACACCCGCCATCTCCAATATTCCGCAACCGCGGCCGGCAGGGGTCTTCGGTCGATTGGACTATTGATTCGACTGAACTTTCTTGATCAAAAATCAGCCGCAAAATCCTCAATGCCGACGTGCTGGCAGCCGCCAGACTTCTGTTTTCATCCAGGCGTTGAATGTCGTGTTGCGTCAGTCGACGGTCGAGCTTGTTCCGTGAAGGACGCCGAGTACCTATTTTTTGGGAGCGCGTGAGGGATGGCCAAAGTTAATGTCATTTTTCATAGCGTTTCCGGACACACCTATCGTATGGCCGAGGAACTCGGAGCAGGCGTCGGAGAGGTCGAAACGTGTGAGTTCAACCTGCTTCGCATTCCGGAGTCGGGTGGCGCCAAAACCGATCACAATGCCCGGGCTGGAAAAGCGGCACGACGAATTTTCGCACGTATCTGAAGCAACTATTCATGACCTTGCCGACTGCGATGGCCTCCCCATTGGCACACCGGTCTACTGGGGTGGGATGAGCTACGCCACCAAGATGTTCTTGGATTCTGCAGCCACACTCTGGGACCTGACAACGCCGGAAAAGCCGGTTCAAACGGCACCAGGCCTAGCGGGAAAACCAGCCACTGCCTTCACCGGCGGCGGCAGCGGCAGCGGCAGCGGCAGCGGTTTGCTATGTGATCCGGCCATCATAAATATTTGGACGACTTTTGGTTTCTTTGGGATGAGTATTGTAACGCTTGGAATCGTCGTACCAGAGGTCTCTGAGCCAACCCGCGTGGATGGTGGCTCCCTGCTTGGAGCCCAGACGTTCTCGCGACGCCCCGGATCACGCCCGCCTGAGATCGAAGTTGCCATCGCGAGAAAGCAGGGCCAGGCATAGGGCGAACTCACTCGGGCCGGGGCCGAACGTCCCAGATGACCCACTCCATCTATTCTACTACGTGCCTGCATGCGTTGCGCGTAGGTGCAGCATGTCCGTATCCCGTTGCTGGCATCAGTTGGCTGGCATCAGTTGGAAAGCGCAACGTTGCGGAGGAACGTTGTTACCCCTAGCCTTAGTGTCAAAATTTTTGTCGTAAGGGGGAAGTTTGATGCCGGCTGCGAAAACAATGAAGGCGATGTTGCTGACAGGTCATGGGGGGGCGGACAAATTGCAGCTCA
>JBPCWA010000336.1:0-33240 GCA_051009975.1 Hyphomicrobiaceae bacterium | reverse complement strand
CTCGATGCACTGGCCGCGACCGTTCGCTCTTGCGGCAAACTCAACGTTACTATCGAGGGCCATACTGACGCGACCGGGCAGGTTCTGTATAATCAGTCACTCTCTGAAAGACGAGCGGAAAACGTTGCAAACTATCTGATCACAGGCGGAGCGGCAACCGAGCAAATCAGCTACGTCGGCTACGGAGAAATGCGACCGAAAGCCTCCAACAGAACCCGAGCGGGCCGCGCCCGCAATCGTCGCATCGAATATCGGGTTGAGTGAACAACGTCTCAAGTCGTTCTCGCATTGGATTAGTTTACACAGTCGTTTGATTGCCTGTGAATGGATCTTTCCGGCCGGCTAGGCTACCCAATGTAAGGCGGGGTAGCAGTAGTCCCGGCTATTAATCGTGACCAATCGAGGAGCAAAAAATGGTAAACCGTCGCTTGTTCGGGATTGCTGGGCTTGGCACTCTTTTGGCGGGTTGGGGGCTCCATCGCTTTGGGACGACAGCGAATGCAAAGCAAAAGGCCGATGGCAAGGCACAAGAATCGGGTGAATTCGAAATTGTCAGGACGGCTTCCGAGTGGCGGCAGCGACTGACCCGGATGGAGTACTATGTGCTACGTGAACATGGCACAGAAAGGCCTTTCTCAAGCCCTCTTGACAAGAATTATTCCCCTGGCACGTATGCCTGCGCTGGTTGCGATCTCCCGTTGTTCAGCTCAGAACATAAATTTGACAGCCGCACGGGATGGCCGAGTTTCTGGCAACCACTTGAGAATGCCGTTGGCACCACGACGGACTATTGGATTGGTTATCCGCGCACCGAGGTTCATTGTCGACGTTGCGGTGGCCATCAAGGTCACGTTTTCAAAGATGGCCCGAAACCGACCGGATTACGCTACTGTATCAACGGGGTTGCGCTGAAATTTGTGCCGCAATCCAAGGACCTAGTCGGCGGATGAGTGAAACGAAGCGACTTCGCGATAATCCAGAGGGCTTTTCAATGATACGCCGTATTTTGACGTTGCTGACTTGCTATGTGGCCATGTTAACAGTGCTACCCATACAAGTCGGTGCGGGCGACCGCAGTTCGGCCGGCAAGACAACGCGAACTTCGATAGCTACGTTCGCGGCAGGATGCTTTTGGTGTACCGAGTCAGATTTCGACAAAGTACCGGGGGTTCTAAAAACTGTGTCGGGGTATATGGGGGGGCATCTCAAAAACCCGACCTATAAGAAGGTGGTGCGCGGCGGCACTGGGCATGCGGAAGTCTTACAGGTGACCTATGATCCAGCCAAGGTCTCGTATGAGAAGCTTTTGAGCGTATTTTGGCGCAACGTCGATCCTTATGACATTAACGGTCAGTTTTGCGATCGCGGTGACCAATACCGACCCGAGATTTTCGTTCATTCCAAAACGCAAAAAGAGGTGGCTCTGAAGAGCAGGGCGGCCATAGTCTCGCAGAATAAGTCTTCGCGAAAGATTGTTGTTCCTATAACGCTTGCAAGCAAGTTTACCCGAGCCGAAGATTACCACCAAAACTTTTACAAGAAGAATCCCGGCCACTATTGGCGCTATCGCTTTGGCTGCGGTCGCGATCGTAGGCTTGAAATGATTTGGGGTCCTAAGGTCAAGTCGTGAATGACGTGCGAAGACTTTAAGGTAGATCAATTGGTTCAAAATTCTAAGGCCGCGGTTTCCAATCCGCGGCCTTTTTGGTTCAGTTGATTTTGGAAGTCCCGTTGCATGCGCAGCGCGCGGCGGTGATGCAACAAGTTGCCAAGAGGACGGCTATTCAGCTGCCTCTCGATGGTTTGCCAGAACTTGGTCGGCAAGCCGGCCCGTCAATTCCGCCAAATGATCGAACCGCGCTGTGTAAGTGCCAACACCTGCAGTCGCCGACCGCAACTCAATGATAAGATCTTCGATCTCTGAGGCTGGTATCTGGGCTTGAACAACATCCCAACCGGGCCAACCTTCCCGACCGTCAAACCCGAGTATTTGGCCACGTCGTTGCGATATCATAGCGTTGACCTTGGGCGTCGCCTCGTTAGGAACCGTAACGTCAATGGCCATGATTGGCTCAAGCAAGACTGGGCTGCAACTCGCCATTCCCTCGCTCATGGCTAAGCGACCCGCTTGACGGAATGCCATGTCTGAGGAATCAACGGTGTGGTAGCTGCCATCCTTGAGGATGACCTCGACATCGACAACCGGAAAGCCAAGCGGGCCGCTCGCCAAGTAATCTTTGGCTCCAGCCTCGACGGACGGAATGAATTGCTTTGGAATAGCGCCGCCTACAATAGTGTCGGAAAACTTAAACCCTTCGCCTCTCGGGAGCGGCTTGATTTCAAGTACCACGTCACCAAACTGACCGCTGCCGCCAGATTGTTTTTTGTGTCGCCCCCTAATGGTAGTTGGTTTGCGGATAGTTTCCTTGTACGGAGTCGATCGCGCACTGCGTTCAACCGACACGCCGTACTTCCGGGTCAGACGCTCGGTGGCAACACGCAAATGCATCTCGCCTTGGCCAAGTAAGAGCATCTGATGGGTATCGGCATTGTGGTCGACTACGAGCGCCGGATCTTCTTCGGTAAGTTTGTTCAATGCGGCAGTGAGTTTCACCTCGTCTTTGCGATCCTTTACACCAATAGCAGAAGCAAAAACGGGTCGGTGGGTGCCGGTCACCTCTAGTTGTTCCGGCACACTTTTCTGAATGGCAATCGTATTGCCGGTCAGGACCGAATCCATGCGTCCAAGTCCTACGACATCGCCAGCGTTGGCCGTCCCGCGCTTCCTTGGCTCTTGTCCCATCATTTGGAAAATCCCAGAGACTTTTTCTTCTCCGTTTGGGCCGATGATCGTTGTGCCATCAGGGATACTTCCTTGCAGGACACGGGCGACAGAGATTTTCCCGGCATGCGAGGTATGGATAGATTTGATCACGAGTGCGGTGCTGTTTGAGGTCTCTGGCAGAAGTCGCTTCGCCGTCGCCTCAATAAATGGAACTTCGTGGCGCAGTGCCTTGAGCAGGCGAATAATTCCGTTCCCATTCTCCGCTGAACCGAGGAATACTGGACAAATCTGACCGTTTCGCATTTCTTGCGAGAGATCTTCGAACACGCGATCACGTGGCGGCTCCATGTCCGACAGAAGTTGCTCCATAAGGTCGTCGTCGTAGTCTGCTAGGGTTTCGAGCATCTTGAAGCGAGCTTCTTGTTCGCGATCAAGAATGCCTTCTGGCATTTCGATGACTTCCGAAGCAGCGTGTTCGCGGTAGACGAACGCGCGCTCAAGGGCGAGATCAACAAAGCCAGTCGCTATCCCGTTTTCCCAAATTGGTATTTGACGCAAGACTAACGGAAGTGTGCTTGCCGGCTGCAGAATAGGAATGAGGTCGCGGACGGGGGTATCAAATGTGTCGATCTTGTTGAGGAATAGAACGTGTGGGACGCCGCGGTCTTCCAGCATCTTGAAGATGACTTGAAGCGCCGGAACGCGCTTGGGATCAGGTTCGCAGACCACGATAGCGGCATCACATGCGGTCAATGCATGGACGCCCTCTTCTTGAAATTCTACTGAGCCAGGACAATCAACGAAAGTGAAGTTATCATCCAAGTATTCCGCATCGGCAAAATCGAGCTCTACGCTCATGCCATGCTCGCGTGCCTCCGGGCTCTGGTCGCCGACGGTATTCTTTTCGGTTATTTTACCTTGTCGCTGTATTGATCCTGTGCGGGCTAAAAGCGCTTCCAATAGACTCGTTTTGCCACTCAAAAACGGACCAACCAGCGCAATGCAACGGGTGCTACGGCCGGCAGAACCATTCGGTCCCTCGGGTTGTCCCATTCTTTCTCCTCCTCTTGCCCAGGCCCCAAGAATCGCCGCGCTCGCGCCTGGGAAGTAAGCGCGACGGAAACATGTTTGCGCTCAATTGCCGCGCATGCAAGCTTTTCGTCTGGAATTGATTTCGCAGTGTACCTGGTGCGCACCGCGACCGCGTCATGCGATCGGCGCGACGTGCCCCACATTCTTTCGGTATTGCAGTTGATAGCAGCTCTCTAACCGTTTGGGTTAACCGTATGAAATAACGGTGTTTCCTTGTTGTCGTGTTCTTTGCTGACTTTGCAGCGCAGCGAAATTTGTCGCGCCGCAGCAGAGTTGAACTCTCTGATATTAATACAAAAATAACTTGACCTGCGCTATTTTTGCATCAGACTGTAGGAGTGAGGAAGCGAGCGCTCGCCAAGGCGCTTGCGGGTTGTTTGAGCAGGTCCGCATGAGTACGAAAAAGTTGACACGAGCCGCAAGGGCCGCCGGTTTCGCAATGGTCTATTACGACGATATTGCACCGCTTGATAAACCGCTGCCGCCGCGTGAGGCGGTACGAGCCGGTCCGGGTCGCGGTTCGAGGCGCGACACGAACGAGGGTGAAAGCATGGACGACGCGCCAGTCAAGCGTCAGTCTTGGTCCATTTCACCACGGGCACATCAGTGGTTCGAATATTTTGCTGGCAGACCAGCAATTTAGAAAAATCGTAATCAGCCTTGCCTACGTGCGGCGCGGTCAAAGATGGGCAGTCTCACTTGGCTGCCTGAGATGCGTGATGATTGTGGCCATGCGCCAGGCTGACTGCGCGCTGTTCCCGTCTTCGCAATTCCGTATCTGCAGTTAGATCCTATTCCCGTCGTTCTTGCAGATTCCACGGGCTAAGTTAGTACGATGCGCGGGGCTCGGAGCGTTCCGATCAAGTTCTTAAGAGAACGACAAGGTCGCACCTCAGCGCGATCTCCAGAAAGCATGTGCGATCTGGCGCATCAATTATATGGTGCCGGATCCATGTGACTAGCAAGCGCCCCTGAGCATTTGCCTTTGAGATGAACGACCGCTGGTCAACTGAAACGCGCTGCCTCGACCTTGTCGACTGAAATTTGGTAAATCTGGAAAACGCGTATTGGGTCCGGCTTTCTGCGCCAGAAAGCCGAGATACTGTAGCGCTACTGCAAATTGCCGCAAAATCTTTGAATCCTCTCACAAGCGTCGCGCAGGAGTTCGGTAGATGTGGCATAGGAGACGCGCATATGTGGACCCAATCCGAATGCGGATCCGTGGACGCCGGCGACGCCCTCGCAATTCAAGAGTTCCAGGACGAAGTCTTCATCGGTCTCGATCTTTTTGCCCGATGGCGCAGTTCTTCCAATCAACTCGGCGAATGACGGATAGACGTAAAAGGCTCCTTCCGGAAGGGCGCACTTCATGCCGCGGGCTTGATTGAGCATAGAGACAACGAGATCGCGACGCTCTTCAAAGGTAGCCCGAAACACCCGCAAGTGATCCTGTGGGCCATTCAGAGCTTGCACTCCGGCCCACTGAGCAATTGTGCACGTTCCAGACGTTTGCTGACCTTGAAGCGTGTCCATTGCCTTAATCAATTGAGTGGGGCCGGCACCATAACCGATGCGCCAGCCCGTCATCGCGTAGGCCTTTGACAAACCGTTAATCGTGAGTGTGCGTTCAAAAAGGCCCGGTTCGATCTGGGCCGCCGTGACGAACTCATAGTCGCCGTAGGTCAGATGCTCGTAAATGTCATCGCTCATCAACCATACGTGTGGATTTCGCATCAAAACATCAGTTATTGCACTGAGCTCGTCCCGGGTGTAGGCGGCACCCGTTGGGTTGGATGGTGAGTTGAGAATGAGCCATTTAGTTCTTGATGTAATCGCGCGTTCAAGCTGATCGGCTTGAAGTTTGAAGCCATTTTCTTCCTGCGCGTGAACCATCACTGGCGTTCCGCCACATAACGCAACGATCTCGGGATAGCTGACCCAGAAAGGGGCTACACATATGACCTCGTCACCCGGGTTCACAGTCGCGAGGAGCGCGTTGTAGATGACCTGCTTGCCACCTGTTCCAACGATTACTTGATTTGGATTGTAGTCCAAGTCATTGTCACGCTTGAATTTCTCACAGATGGCCTCGCGCAACGGTAAGATACCTGCTACCGGCGGGTAGTTCGTTTCGCCCCGACGGATCGCGTCGATTGCAGCATCCTTAATGTGATCAGGGGTATCAAAGTCGGGCTCGCCAAGCGCCAAAGAGATGACGTCCTTTCCTTGCGATTTCAGGTCACGCGCCAGTTGCGTGAGCGCTATGGTCGCCGACGGCTTCATGCGGTCGAGTGCTTCTGAGATAAAGCTCATTGTCTGATCCTCTTAAGAGGTGAGATTCAAGATGCTACGGAGTTCATGCTGCGGTGTTCATGCTACGGAAGTCATGCCGCGGGAGACACGTTGTGGGATATTAGATGCCCGTAAGCGCAAAAACGCAAAGAACAGAAAAGCCGCCGAAAACTATTCCGGTATCCTATCTCACGCAAGAGCAGTGTCATACGTAAGGGCTGTTTCGTACGTCTTTATGTTGCCCCGCCTCCAACCATAAAGAAGTCAGGGCTTACGAGGCTTAGAATGGCCAAACTAGCAGAATGAGGGGTATGGCTATGACAACAACGAGAATCTCAAGCGGCAATCCCATCCGCCAATAGTCTCCGAACCGGTATCCGCCGGGACCCATTACCAAAGTATTGTTCTTGTGGCCGATCGGGGTCAAGAAAGCGCACGATGCCGCAACTGCCACAGCCATTAGGAACGGATCTGCGCTGACATTCAATTGCTGAGCGACCCCAATGGCCACAGGTGCAGCAATGATGGCAGTCGCGGTATTATTCAAAACGTCCGACAGCGTCATCGTCACGATCATTAAAATTGCTAGAACGATCCAGGGTGGCGCGCCTTGAGCAATATCGAGCAACCCGGTTGCCAATACCGCTGTTCCACCCGTGGTCTGAAGTGCCGCGCCAATTGGGATTAACGCCCCGATCAAAACGACGACTGGCCACTCGATGGCGTCGTAGAGTTGGCGCAACGGTACAATGTCAAATATTACGTACAAGACTGTCAGCGCTGCAAGTGCAATGGGCAAATACAGAATACCAAAGCTCGCCAGAAGAATGGCGCTCACAAAAAGGGCGCCAGCCAAGATCGCTTGGGTTCCGATCGTGACCCTTAGTCCACGATCAGCCAGTGGTAGTGTTCCCATGGCGTCCGAAGCATTCTTGATAGAGTCAGGAGCGCCGACGAGCAGTAGGACGTCGCCAGCGCGCAATCGCATTTGCCTCACACGACTTGTGACACGTCGACCCTCGCGCGACAATCCAATCAGCCAAACGCCGAACCGGTCATGAAGCCCCGAGGTTCGGGCGGAGCGCCCTTCGATCTGCGATCCTGGACGTACAACAACCTCGGCCATGGTGAAATCGCGGTGATCGTGGGGGGGCACCTCCGAGGGCTCCTCACCAATATCGCCGGTGTCTGTTGCGATCGGCGCATCCTGACCCGATGACTTCTCAGCCGCAGCTTCACTGGCCTGAGTCTCGTCTGTGCGAGTTTCGCCATAGGTCAGTCCGAGCGCCTTGACGAATCCGTCCAAGTTTTCGGCAGCGGTCTCGATCAAGAAAACGTCGCCGTTTTGCACCAATAGCCAGTGCGCGTAGCTGGGCAGATGCTGGCCTTCTCGTAGTATGCTGACGATCTCGACCTCGTGCTCGGAGCAGGTCTTCTCGAGATCCCGTAAGCGCGCGTTCGAAGCTTTGGAATCTGGTCCGACGGTGAGTTCGACGAGATAGGCTTCGAGCTCGAAGTGCGCACCTCCCACACGGCGCTCCTGTGTTTCCTTTGGCAATAGGCGCCAACCGATAAAGGCCACGAATAGGACTCCGACAATCGCGCAACCGAGGCCTACTGGGGCGAAGTCAAACATTTGAAACGGGGCCCCAAGTTCTTTCTCTCGAATACTCGAGACGATTATGTTTGGGGGGGTTCCAATGAGGGTGACAAGCCCGCCCAGGATCGTCGCAAATGATAGTGGCATCAGAGTAAGGCCTGGCGATCGTTTCGCCTTTTCGGCCGCCTGCAAGTCGACCGGCATAAGCAATGCAAGGGCGCCGACATTGTTCATCACGGCTGAAAGCGCAGCGCCAATTCCTGCCATAGAGGCGATATGAGTAGAGACGCTGCGTCCGGCGACAGCGAAATATTGAGCGATGAAATCTACGGCACCCGAGTTGGTGAGCCCACGCGAGACGACAAGCACTAACGCAATAATGATGGTAGCTGGGTGACCGAAACCTTCAAACGCGGTAGCGCCAGGAACAATGCCAGCGATAACTGCCGTAACCAAGGCTCCCAGAGCGACGATGTCGTAGCGAATTCGCCCCCAAATCAAAAGAGCAAACAAAACGATCAATACGATGAATAGCGTCAGCAGATGATAATCGCTCGAGATCATGTGGCGTGGTCCGATAAGTGGAGGAATTTGGTCAGAATTGAGGACGGAAGTTGTGTTCGGGACTCAGTCGAAGGACTCGATCGAAGGATTTGATCGAGGGATGATGCAAATGCGGCCTATTCTAATTGAACCATGTCTCTTCTAATTGAACCATGTCTCTGGCCTTGAAGTGCCTCTTGCGCCGCCCGCCCTCCCAGGAAGAAGTCTGGCTGACGCAATTGTTACACGAGATCTGAGAACAAATCACAATGAGGGCGCAACACGGCCCAAGTCTCGTGCCCACAGTGGGCAGTCGTAAAATTCCCGAAGCGCAAGGCGTGCCGATGAAATTCTGTGTTCGAAATTTCATCCATGTGAGTGTTTGTGGGCAGATGACTCTGTTGATCAGACGAGTCTTGGGGGGCACAGAGTTGTATCGAGCGGTCAATGACTTCCTGTTGGCTCTTGCCGTTTTTGCGGCTTTTTCAATGGTAGTGGCAGCAGATAGAGACATCGTCAATCCAGCAATGATGGCAGTCATGAACGTTTTTCAAACGGCCGGAGAGACTTTTGCACCAGCAGTGAGTTCTCGGCCTGAGCCCGCCAACTTCGGGCTGCAAGATGCTGCAATCGGTCAAACGAGTTTGGCTGAAATGCGGGCGGAGGCGGCACTGGCATCAGTGACGGCGGCCCTGCTGTTCTCACTGATGGTGACTTTCAATTTGGCATTCATTAGACACCTGCGCCGTATTCACGCTGCTTCGCGGCGCGCTACGTGGAAGGGGAGCTGATTTTCGGCCCGCAGGGGTCGCAACTATTCCCTCCGCGCTTATATACGTTCTGGACGAGTGCGTTCTGGACGAACTATGGAGACGCCCATGAACAGGTCGGCAAGCTTAATGGTTATCTTTCCCGCGATGGCGTGTCTGTCGGCATTGGCGTTGGCAATCGCCGTGCCGGTCTTGATGCGAAGTCCAGAAGTCGTAATTGCCACGATTCTTGACCAACGTACGGTTTCAACCGGCGATGAAACTCAGAAGAAATTGCAGGTCGATTACTCGATCGCGCATCGCGTTTTGACCAGCCTCGATCGACCTGGGGGATGGCCAGGAAGTGATTATCTGGCATCGGACGTCGTTCCTGTTGGTTGGAAAGGCCCCGTTTCTGTAGGGGATAAGATGACTGTCACGCGAGGTGACGGCGAACGTTTGGAACTCGAGATTTCCGGGGTTCACCCCTTTGAGTCGCCGTTGCGCAACGTTTCGAATACGGGCGACGCCAGTCAACTCGTTATGCTTGTTGCAAAGGTCATTGGAAAGCCGGACGCTCCGACATTGCGGATGTTTCTCGAAGCGGAAACGCCTGCCCCCTTCGTTATAGAAGCAGATGGCGCGCAGAGCCTGTGAAGAATGCGGGCTATCGACAGCAGACGCAAACCTGTCAGCTGGCAGCCCAAGCGACGAGCGTCGACCATATCCACTATAGGACATTGGGATATTATAGACGCATGGCCGGTAGCTCTTCCAACTTTTTGAACTCTTCCGATGCATTTAAGATTTGCATTTCGTGACGATACGGCGTTTAGGCGGTCAGAGACATTACGGTCGTAGTCAAGAGCCGGCGTCGATCGACAGGAAAAGGCACTCCGCCGTACGTAGAGTAGATTGTGCTTCGCAAAGAGTCGCTTCGCGGAGACATGCCTCTGGCGCCAGCTTCGGGATTATACCTTTTGCAAAGCGGTAGCACAGGAACATACGGATGCGTCTCAACCCACCAACTTTGTTGGTTTTCTTCATTTCGCTGATATTTGCGCTTATAGCGATGGTGACGAAACTTGGGTATGTACCCGTGCCACGGTACCTTCCGCACCAGGAATATTGGTTGGCCATTACGGCCTACTTGATATTGGTTGTCGGCGTATTGTTTCGTGGCCTCTGATTCGGTTGGCGAGCTTTGAGTTCAAATATCAGAGAGCCGAATACGTCGTGTAAAGCCCTGACGTAAGTGCTACGACGAGGATCGCAATGCGGAAGCGTCCTTCGCTGAGGCGCGCAGCAACGCACTGCCCGGCGATCGTACCAGCCACGACAAATGGCGCGAGGCTGAGGGCCGTGAGCCATGCCGAATAGGGCATCGCGCCAGCGGTGGCGTGCAGCAAAGTCACCATGACATAGCAGAATGCGAAAAAAGTGAGTGAAAGAGATCTGCTGACATCCTTTTTCATGCGCATCCAGGCGTTCAAGAGGATCACGGGAGGACCTGGCATGACGAGCAAGGCGGTCAGAACGCCTGTCGCCATTCCCGTCATAACCAGACTCCAGCGGGGCAGTTGTTCGGGCGCGACTGCCGAAAATTCCAACCAACCTGCTTCGCGAGCGGACAATAGAAGCGAAAACACAACCAGAGAAAGCCCAACGGCTAGCGTAAGCGTCGTTAAGTCGAGATGGAGAAAAATCAATAGACCAAGAGGAAAGCCAATCAAACTTGAAGCGATGAGCGGTCGCAGCAACGCCCTGGGGGCGCTGCGCCACAGGCCCGGAACTAGCATTATGCTTTGCACAAGGTGGACAACAACAAGCACCTGAACCGCGGTGCCGGATTGGAGGGCCATAAGCAAGACGGGCGCCGCGATCAATCCGAACGCAAAGCCGAGGGCTGCTTGCACCGCAGCTCCAACGGTTATCGCAGCGGCCACGACGACAAAGGTGGCGGGATCCACAGCCGGCTCTCCTCGCGCTGGCGCCAAATCAACGCGTGACGCAACGGATACGTCCAGCAAGATCAATTTATCGAACGTGTGGTCAATCGCAAGGTTCAACCCAATCTTTGATGGATTTCGTCATTTGCGACAATGTCGTTGCAGTGAGAACGATCCATCGGTATTGGATCGCCGTCATGCGGCGATCCCAAGCAAATGTGATCCTTCTAGCCATTGCAGCCATTTGGGGGCTCGCCTTTGTTTTTCAGAAGACGGCAATGGACCACATCGGGCCATTTCTCTTTTTGGCTGCCCGCGCACTTATAGCGTCTATAGCGCTCGCGCCACTCGCTTGGCGCGAGCATGTCAGGCTGGGAACAAGGGTGCCAGCTGGCTTTTGGGCGATCGCGCTATGCGGAGGAGCGACCTTCTTTCTCGGCGGGATACTGCAGCAAATTGGTCTGGTCACAGCGACCGTGACGAACACTGGATTTTTGACGGGTCTCTATGTGATCGTTACTCCATTCCTGAGCTGGTTATTTCTCAATCGACCGCCAACAGGCATCGTTTGGCCTTCAGTTGTCTTGGCTTTTGTCGGTACCTGGTTCCTCGGAGGCGGCACGCTTGGGGGATTCTCGATCGGCGACTGGCTCGTCGCCCTCTCAGCGTTTTTTTGGTCTGCGCATATTCTGGTCGTTGCTCAATCGGCTAAGCATGCGCGCCCGGTCGGATTCACTGCGGTTCAGTTCTTTGGCGTGGCCATTGTTTCCCTGTCAGGAGCCGCTGCCTTCGAAAACATTTCCTGGTCCGAATTACAAGGCGCAGTGTTGGAAATCGCCTACGTTGGATTTTTGTCCAGCGCCTTGACATTTACGCTGCTAGCAGTCGCGATGCGTTACACACCTGCCGTCGAAGCGACAATTCTAGTGAGTATGGAAACGGTTTTTGCGGCCTTGTGCGCGATGGTGCTCTTGGGGGAGACTCTCAGTCCGATCGGATGGGTCGGTGCCGCTATGATGTTTCTGGCGAGCATGTTAGTGCAAATTGCGCCGGCAAATGTCGACAAGCGCGCACCTTAGTGCGACAACCCTAAAGCGGTCGCCTCACGCATTCTTGGTGAGGACTGCTGTTGCCCCATTCTTTGCGTCATGTATCTTGTGTTCGAACGAGGTGGCGGGCGACTACAGTGGAGAGATCCGGTCGCTCGCGCTCGAATGGGGCATGTGGTGGTTGCAATGAGATTTATAGTTCATTTGTCAACAACTTGGCTGATAGCCGGCGGTTTGCTTGGCACGCTGTTGCCCGTGGCATCAATCGCGGGATGTAGTAGCAGTCCTGGTCCGTCCGTAGACTGGTCCAAGTGCCGAAAGTCGAGCAAGTACTTGCAAGAATTGGATATGACGGGAGCTAATCTACGGCGAACCGATCTGAGAAAAACGAATCTTATGAATGCGACATTGGTCAAAGCGGATCTGTTTAAGGCCGATGTGTCGCGTGCGATCTTGCGTGGTGCGAACTTAACCGAGGCCAATTTGTCGGGCGCCATTGGCTCGCGCGTGTATATGGACCGTGCAAAGCTGAAATCTGCAGATATGACTAAAGCGGAGTTTTTTCGTGCTAATTTGACTGCAGGTGATCTCAGTGGCGCCGACCTCACCGGTGCGCAGTTGGGAAGAGCCGTGATGACTGGAGCAAATTTGGACAGGGCCGTACTTAAGTTCGCCAATCTCGCACGGACCAATTTGAGTTTAGCTTCAGTTGAGGGAGCGGATTTTACCCAGGCTTATTTTTTCCGGACAAAGATCACTGGTGTTGACTTTTCCAAATCGATCGGTTTGCGACAGGATCAGCTCCTTTTGAGTTGTGGTGATGACAAGACTTTGCTTCCGGCCGGATTAGAGCGACCGGCAGCTTGGCCATGTGAAAACTGATGCTCCGTGCAACAGTGGCGCCGACCCAAGCACAGGTCGCGCAGATTGAGGTCGATTGAGAATGTCCTGCGTTCGAACAGCCAGGCCGAGACAGCTCGGCAACGACAGCTAGGCAAAGTCAGCTAGGCCGAGGCAGATCGCCAGCGTTAATATTGATCGTTCTGCCCAACGGCCTCTGTCGATGAGGATCGAATTGCTTACATAAGGAAGGCAGAGACCGCTCTATGGAAAGCCCCACTAAAAAGGCGTCGGGCAAGGGCTCCGGCCGGCGGTCGACACCGGGCAAATCATCAACCAAGCCGCGGTTATCGAGGAGTACATCCGGCAAACCAACGCCGCCGCCCGTGGAGACAGCGGCAGGAACTCCCGGATTTCACCAGTCCTCTCAAGGAGTGTTCGAAGCCGGCCCTGCTGACAACATGCTGCCGGCCCTTCGCAATATTGCGGCAAGACCCGCAGATTTCTCTCCATCGGCTGCGCTCAATGCTATTCTTACCCGGCCCCACGAGCGCTCGACAGACGCGCAAGAGATGTTGGCCCGTCAGCCCATGATTGCCGATCATCCCTTGGTGTCGGGGAGTCTTCCTGAATTTCTGCCGCATCGGCCTGAACGACCAGAAAAAAGCGAAGGCGGTGTTGAACTTAGGATAGTCTCAGAATTTGAGCCGAAGGGTGACCAACCTCAGGCAATTGCAGAGCTGGTTGCTGGCATTGCCGACATGGAACGCGATCAAGTACTCCTTGGTGTCACCGGGTCAGGCAAGACGTTTACGATGGCTCATATCATTCAAGAGACTCAGAGGCCGGCACTCATTTTGGCACCCAATAAAACGCTAGCAGCTCAGCTCTATGGCGAGTTTAAGTCGTTCTTTCCGAACAACGCGGTAGAGTACTTCGTTTCCTACTACGACTATTATCAGCCCGAAGCATACGTACCCCGGACTGATACATACATCGAAAAGGAAGCGAGCATTAATGAGCAGATCGATCGAATGCGACACGCCGCGACACGCGCCCTGCTTGAGCGCGACGACGTGATCATCGTAGCTTCCGTCTCTTGCATATACGGGATAGGGTCGGTCGAAACTTATACGGCCATGACATTCGCCTTGCAGGTTGGAGAACAGATTTCTCAACGTCAATTGCTAGCGGATTTGGTTGCCCTTCAGTACAAGCGGAACGACGGTAACTTTCATCGTGGCACATTTCGAGTGCGCGGGGATACACTCGAAGTGTTTCCGGCACACCTGGAAGATCGCGCATGGCGAATTACTTTGTTCGGCGATGAAATTGAGGGAATTACTGAGTTTGATCCGCTTACCGGGCAAAAGTCCGACGATCTCAAACTGGTCAAAGTTTATGCGAACTCACACTATGTAACACCGAAGCCAACTTTGCAGCAGGCGCTCAAGCAGATCCGTTTGGAGCTGCGTCAGCGTCTCGACGAGCTCCACAATGCGGGCAAACTTCTCGAAGCGCAGAGATTGGAGCAGCGAACGCTTTTTGACATGGAGATGATGGAAGCGACTGGCTCGTGCGCGGGCATTGAGAATTATTCTCGATATTTGACCGGCCGTAGACCCGGTGATCCGCCACCAACACTGTTTGAGTATCTTCCTGACAATGCGCTGGTTTTCGCAGATGAGAGTCACGTGTCGGTGCCGCAAATTGGTGGCATGTTCCGAGGTGATTACCGCCGCAAGGCCACGCTTGCAGAATTCGGGTTTCGACTTCCGTCTTGTCTCGACAATCGGCCACTGCGTTTTGAGGAGTGGAACGCAATGCGGCCCCAGACGGTTTACGTTTCAGCGACGCCTGGAGGCTGGGAGCTGGAGCAAACCGCCGGAACCTTTGTAGAGCAGGTCATTCGGCCAACTGGGCTCACCGACCCTCAAATAGAAGTGCGGCCAGCGAAGACCCAGGTCGACGATCTCATCGACGAGGTTCGCCAAGTCACCGGCCACGGCTATAGAACACTCGTGACGACTTTGACAAAGCGCATGGCTGAGGACCTGACGGAGGACATGCATGAGCAAGGGATACGCGTCCGCTACATGCATTCGGATATCGACACGCTCGAAAGGATCGAAATTATTCGCGACCTGAGGCTCGGCGCATTTGATGTCTTGATTGGAATCAACCTTTTGCGCGAAGGTTTGGATATACCGGAGTGCGGGCTTGTGGCTATCCTCGACGCGGATAAGGAAGGCTTCCTCCGGTCTGAGACCTCTTTGATTCAGACAATTGGTCGGGCGGCGCGGAATATTGATGGCAAGGTCTTGCTGTTTGCTGATCAAATGACGGGCTCCATGGAACGTGCGATTTCGGAGACCGAGCGACGACGCGAGAAACAGGTCGCTTGGAACACAGCTAACGGCATCACTCCCGAGAGCGTACGCAAATCCATCGGTGATGTGATGTCTAGCATCTACGAGCAGGATCACGTGACTGTTGATGCTGGATTCGCCGAAGACGAGACTGGCGCCGGCCTGGTAGGGCACAACCTGGCCGCGGTCGTCGAGGACCTCGAAGAGCGGATGCGCGAAGCCGCCGCTGATCTCGAATTTGAGGAGGCCGCACGACTTCGCGATGAGCTGAAGCGTCTTCGGGAGACGGAACTTGCAATCGCAGACGATCCACTTGCGAGGCAGGCAGCTGTTGAGGAACGCGCTGGCAGTTATGACGGCGAAAGAAGGTACGGTTTGGCAGCCAACCAACCAAAGGCGAAAAAAACATCCAAATCTGCGGCGCGTCCACGGAAGCCAAAACCAGGAGAGATGGGGCCAGGCTCCGAACGCACTGTCCCGCTTCGCGCACCCCTCGATCCCCCGGCTCGGACGATCGACGGCTCCGACAGTATCCAGAAAAAAAAGCATCGTGGACGGCCGCGAAAAACCGGACGGCCCGGTGCGTGATAGTTTGAGACGTTGTCAAGCTTCGAGAAAAACCATAGCATTAGGGCCCATTGTCGGGATTTATGCGCCTCGGAGAGCGGAATATTTTGCCGATTTTGCATAGACAAATAGCATGCGACTATTGCAGGCTTTTGTTCGTTGAGGCTTGTGCTGTGTATTCTCAGGACGATAGAGCAAGAGCAAGGCAAGAGCGGCGAGCGTACCCGCATCAGTTTCCGACCCCACATTAGAATTCGCAATTGGGGACCAAATGGGATGGGACACCTGGCTGACAAAACAGATGACATCAAGAGACGATGCATAGCAGTTGAGCGACGGGGAATGTCGTGAATTTGTCGCCGTGTGAAATTATGAATCGGTTTCTTGTGTTTTGGGCGGAGGACGCCTACGACGAGTCGCTCGAGTTGCTTGCCGAGGATGTGAAATATAAGGACAACGCCTTACCAACATGGGCGCCGAACTCTGGCACTTTTCTTGGACGTGATGCGGTTCGCGAGGCGATGCGTCAATCATCCGAGCATTGGGATTATGTCGCAAGGCGGCTCGGTCCGCTCAGACCGCATAGGGCCGATCCAACACGATTTCATTGCCAGATTGAGCATGCTGCTCGACACCGAGCAAGTGGTGAAATGTTGTTCTACAAGAACCGAATGGTCGCCAAGATAAAAGGTGAGCGGATTGCTGAAATCAAATTGTTCCACGATGTGGCACAGTTTCAGGCGTTCTTGGGCCTTATCCGCTCGACCAGCATGGCACTTAATACAAAGTCACCCAACAAAGCGGGCTGCTCGGGAGCTAAGACATCAGTCGCGTCATGAGTTCGATTCCTGAGGTACGCGAGATCGAGGCCTCCGCCAAGCTCGCTGCCATTTACGAGGACATCAAAGCTGCGTCCGGCCTTCCGCAAGTCAACCTAATCTATCGCCACTTGGCAACAGTGCCCGGGATGCTGCCCAAGACTTGGGAGATCCTGGGACCTCTTTATCACGGTGGCCACATTGCCGAAGCCAGCCAGCGGATTGTGCAAGTCGAACGGAATTGCTCGGCAGAGCTTTTGCCCGATTGCCAAGATCTGCCGGCACGAGAGCGTCGCGACCTCGCGCACTTGCTGAATGTATATAACATTGGGAACTTGCAGAATCTTGTCGCGCTATCGGCACTGCTTGAGATCCTAAATTCTCCATCCGAGCGCAGTCCTATGATTGCAAACGTGGCTAGCGGAGGCGCGACTGGCAAGCATGATAGTTCTTGTCCGCAAGACTGGCATCGGTCGCCCTGTCCTGGCCTATCGTTGGCAACTGAGGCTCCAATACCGAGACTGCCGAAACTCGCTGCTCTGCCTCCATCCGAGCAAAAAATTGTCGAAGATCTTGCCGCGCGGCTCGGGGGGAGCGATTTGGGTGTCACCCCCAGTCTCTACTTACACATGGCACTTTGGCCTACGGCGCTTCGTTGCGCGCATCGCATTACTGTTAGCATGATCGAATCTGGTGAACTTGCGAACCGGATACGGGATCTTCGCGAGAACGTTGCCGAGGTCGTCGTTGAAATTCAGTCGTTTGCCGGGCGCGAAGTGGCTCACAATGTGTCTCCTGAACACGCTGCAGCAATGCGCACTATCGAGACCTTTGTCGCGTGCACTATTCCGGAGATGGTTATCCTGGGACGCATCTACTTTCGGTGGTTTACGGGGGAGACGATTAAGTAGGGGTCTCCCCAAGAGTCGTACATCGACGCATGACTCGTATGTCGTTCAGGGTATCAAATGGCATCGCGCGATGCAGTAAACAGCGGTTGTCCCAGATCAGGCATTCACCGGGTGACCACGCATGACTGTAAACGAGTTCCGGTGGCGTCAAGATCTCGTTCAGTTGATCGATCAGGGCTCGGCCGCTTTTATAATCTAATCCTTCAATAGATTCAGCATGATCGCCAAGAAAGATCGCCTCGCGTCCTGTTTCAGGGTGGCGGCGGACGATCGCATGCGAGACCGGTGGAACCTCTTCTCGTTGCCTCTCGCTCATCGGCTCGTGTCCGTGCCGTCGGGACCGCGAAAAGTCGAGATTGTGCAAGGCACTTTGTCCTGTCACTTTTGCTGTCCAGTCCGCTGGAAGCTGTTCGTAAGCACCATACATGTCGGCGAATTCCGTCTCTCCACCGCGAGTAGGGACAACTTCGGCATACATCATGGTTGCAAGCCCGCGCTTGCTGCGCCAGGAGCCGTCGGTGTGCCAATGCAGCGTTCCTTGATCAGGATGCTTGCCGGTCGGCTGTCCCCTCGAATTAGCGTTCGTCAGTTTATAGATCTCAGGGTACCCACGATAACCATGGTACTGGTTCATCACATGAACCTGAACCTCGCCAAAGCAGCTTGCGAATGCAACCTGCAAGCTTGGTGGCAGATCGACATCTCGAAACAAGACCAGTTGGTAGGCAAGGAAAGCCTCGTATACATGTGGGAAGATCCCGGGTCGAACGGCATCTTCCAGCGCCAATCCCGTGATTTCGCAACCAAATCGGGCATGGAGCGGTTTGATGCCAAATGGCCAACTGTCTTGATGCGGATGAGGCAAGGGTTCGGACATGGCAACACGTTTTCTATCGCGGTTCGGACGTTCTTTGCACTCGCAAAGCTATTGGTCAACCAATAGCCGGGAAGAGCCGCGATCCATCGATCCTTGGATTGATGATCAACCCTAAAGACGTGACAATCGCTGGGCAATCGCTATTCCACCAACCACCATGGTCAGTGCCAACGCATGGTAGGTCTCGAATGCTTCCCCGAGAATCATAACCGCCAAGGCGGCACCAAAGATAGGTACGAGATTGAGAAACATGCTCGCCATATTGCCACCCAGCAGTTCATTGCACCTGATCCAAGCGGCCTGCGAAATGATGGATGGAAAAATGGCAGTGTAGAGGACCACAGCCCAAGCGGTGAATGTGGTCGGCATGATCGTTTCTCCAGCAATATACTCCGCTGCGGCCGCCGGAATAGAGGCGACAAGTGCAAACAAGCTCAACATTGCGAGCAAACTCATCCAGTGAAGTTTTGGCTTGGCATGGAGTGCGACCGAATAGGCGGCGTAGACAAACACTGCCAGCAATATGAGAACGTCACCGATGTTAAATGACAACTCGAGCAGATTCGCCATGCTGCCGTCACCGGCAATCAGGAGTACGCCGACTAACGTGACTGTGTAGCCAACTACCTGAGCCCAATGGACGCGCATGCCATAAACCAAAAAGTTCAACGCAAATATCATCATTGGCATTGTCGATTGCAGAATTGTTACGTTGATGGCTGAAGTAAACTTGAGTGAGGTGTAGAGCAGACCGTTAAACACCGTGAATCCGAAAACGCCAGCGGCAAATAAGAATCCAATGTTTTTGCGGATTTCAGGCCAGTCATTGCGCAGGTGTCGCCAACCGAAAAGGCCAACGAGCGTTGCGGCAAAGAGCCAGCGGCATAGGGTGAGCATCAGCGGAGAAACGTTTCCAACAGCGAACTTCCCAGCGATCGCGTTTCCACTCCAGGCCAATGTCGTAATGACCGCGAGTAAGACACCATAATCTATCAAAGGGCGGTCCGAATTGTGTGGCACGCAGCGTCGAGCTCTTCTTGGGAGCGGTTGCGAGTTTACAAATAGAAACCACAGACCGCGGAGGGTTTCAGGAAAGTCGAGTTAAACAAATCCGAGCGCATAGCTGGCAAGCCAAATCTGCGACAAACGCGTTGGCCCGTAGCCGGTGGCGGAGGCTCATTTATTGATCACAAGGTAAGTCATGTGCGCCTAGGCCCCGAATTGTGGGTAACTGCCATCAGAGGCGTCTGTGGTGTCGGTTGGTGGTGCCGTCCCCTCGCCCTGGTCGATTGACGTGTCATCCGTAGAAGACGCGTCAGTCTGAGTGAAGGCATCAGTCTCGGTGGTGGCGTAAGGGTTGCGCTTGCGCCGTCGGAACAGTGAAGCAAAACGACTGAGCGCATCCCACCCATCGCTGAATGCCCGCAAGGATCTTTCTCCACGCCGCAGGCGACGGTCAAGAACAGCCATCGTTCGAGAAAGGCCCGGATCATCGTCTTCAAGCCAGACTTTGACAACCTCAATGTATACTGTCAGTAAACCAATTGTCTTCATACCACCCGTCGGCCCGTCGGACGAAATACCTGCAGCCTCAAGCATCCAAGATTGCGATGACAGCAAGCGCTGCGCCATGCGAGGATCCGGCGCTGCGGTCTCGACGAATGACTTGATCGCCGGTTTGTAAGGCTCCATGACGTCGAAGCGATTCATAATTGCTTCGAAAAGATTGTCCCTTGGCGACTGGTTCGGATCGCGTGCTCCGGTTTGAGCCAATACCGCCCTATCGACGGTACTTGTAAAAAGAGCGAAAACGTGACCTTTCGAGGAGACTTCTCCACGAACCTCGCCCAAGCTCAATCCCGCCTCTGCCGCAACGTCCCTGAGGGACACATTCTGCCATCCACGATCGTTGGCAAGCCGCATCGTCGCGGCAATAATTCTGCCTTTCGGTGTGGTGTCATCGAACATGGAATGCTCCTTTGGTCCGCTGGCGCTCGGACGTCGTCGGATATTTGATCGAGACCTATAGCGCCGGTTCTATGGTCGGAACCCACCTCGTTATATAGGTACCTTTTCAAATATCGCGACGTTCGGATGCGGGAACTCGACCCTCCACTCTAAGTCATCGGCAAGACATCGCATTGTCCTCTCGCGATAAAAAACAACATGGGTCGGGTCTTTGCGGTAGTGCCAGTTGGCGAAGCGCCTATCATCGGTCTGAAATAGCGTCATGACGGCACATCGGCCGCCCGGCTTTAACAATGCATCAAAACGGCGGAACTCAGCAAACGGATCATGGAAGTGTTCGGCGGTTTCCGTGCATGTGACAAAGTCGTAGGTCGCCCCCAGGACTGCTGAGTTCGGAGCGAAGAATGGATCGAAGAGCGCGACGGTGTGACCGGCTTCCTCAAGCATTTTCGCAAGAGCTGGCCCAGGACCACATCCATAGTCCAGACCGTAACTGTGGGGTGGCAGCCGCGCCAGCAATGGTGCCGCGAGGCGATTGAGGAATGCGCGATAGCCTGGGTCGCTCGGATCGTTCTCGTGCGTAAGGTAGTGCGTGCGCTCGCGATCCGGCGAGGGCAACTGTCGATGGTCGAGAAACGTCGCTGTGCACCGCGGGCAGCGCCAGTACTTCAACCCTTCGACGACGCCGAAGAGCTTCGACGTCGATCGCGTGCAGACGCGACATGTTGGCGGCGTCTGAGGCTGCAATTCAGTATCGCTAGAGTCGGCGGTGAGCACGAGCGAACATGTGAACTAGTAACTTGTTGCAGCGGCAGCAGGTGCCTGACCTCGCACCGCATTTACGCCATTTTGGCATGCGGCCGCAAGCAAACGCGTATCATTGAGCAGAGTGGCGTAACGATATCCGGTTTTGTAACGAGTTAGAATTGTCTCTGGCCGATCGCAGTGTATGCCAGGGATCAAGCCGGCCGCATTTGTCAGATCCGCAATTTTCTTGATGCCATCTAAAACCTTTTGCGATGTTGGGGCCAGCGTTGCTTCTTCGCCAAGGCTGAGACCTAAGTCAGCGGGTCCCACGTACACACCGTCCAAGCCCTCGACTTTCAGGATCTCTTGTAAGTTGGAGATTGCCGTTTCTGTCTCGATCATGGCGAAAACCAGGATCTCATCGTTGGCATGTTTAACGTAGTCGGACCCCGCATAGAATGACGCGCGAAATGGACCGTTGGACCGTGCGCCAAGGGGGGGATAGCGGCATGCGCTGACAAGAGCCCGGGCCTCTTCGACGGTATTGATCATAGGACAGATGACGCCGTACGCACCTGCGTCTAGTACACGCATTATGATTCCCGGCTCGTTCCATGGTACGCGGATCATCGGAACGGCGTCGGTGTTGCAAATCGCCTGAAACATCGGCACGACGCTCTCGAAGGGCACGCAACCATGCTGCATATCGATTGTAACACTGTCGAACCCTGCACGCGCAACCACCTCTGCCGACATTGTATTGGGGAGGCCAAGCCAGCCGTTGATGGTATTGGCGCCGCTTTTCCACGCTGAGCGCAGCTTGTTCGGTTTCACGCTGTGGTCTCCGTCTGATAGAAGTTGTCTGTGGCCGATAGAAGTTCACTTGTTTGTCGTCATAGATGCCGGCGATCGGCCGCCGGTCAAGGCCGCAGCGAGGTTTCTTTGGCATCAACCTGAAAGCATCCGATAGATGGTGATGGTGCTCGATAGGCCTTTCTTGCCGTATTCGACGCTTCCGTTGGGATCCATTCGGGCATTGCTATTGGGTGCCAAATCAGTCGGTACTTGAGCGGACCGCTCCGTACTCGCAACATGGCGAAGAGTGAGCGAGCAGATAATTCGTAGCGCGATAGTGTTGGAGTGTTGGTCGTGAAATTACCTGTTCCTGTTTTGGTTTTGACTGGATTTCTCGGATCCGGCAAAACCACGCTATTGAAAGGCCTCTTGAGAAAGCCAGAGTTTAAAGGGACAGCGGTTATCATCAACGAATTCGGCGACGTCGGCCTTGACGACGCGCTAATCGAGGCCGCCGATGAGGAAGTGGTCTTGCTGCCATCGGGTTGTGTCTGTTGCGCGGTACGCAGCGATCTAGTTGAAGCCTTTAACAGGCTTTACGCACAGTGGCAGGGAGGAAACATTCCAGATCTGACACGGGTCATTGTCGAAACTTCGGGGCTGGCGGATCCAGCACCGATTGCTCATACGCTCATGAGCGAAAACGACTTGTTCCGAATATATCAACTCGATGGGGTAATCGCGGCGGTGGATTGCGAATTGGTGACAGGCCAACTCGAGCGTTACGCGGAAACGGCCAAGCAAATAGCGCTAGCTGATCGGATTATACTCACTAAAACCGATCGCGTGGAGAGTACACAAATCGAGAGTGTTGTCGCGCGACTGAGGGGGGTCAACCCGGCAGCTCCAATCAAGTCGTCGGTAATGGGCGAATGCCCCGCTGAAATTCTGACGGGGCTTGCCGCCTACGAGCCCGCGGTAGCCAAGCACCATGCGTCGGCGTGGTTGTCTGGCGACGCCTATGAATCATCGCCACTTGGTGAGGCATTGAACCGTCCGGAGCACGGCCCGGTTGATCGGCGCGATGACGACCTCGCCCATACGCACACACACGGTGTGATATCATTCGCAATGGTATTTGAGCGGCCACTCGATGGGCAAAAGTTGTCCTTTGCGATGGAACTCCTGCGCATGACACACGGAGAAAAGTTGCTCAGAGTTAAGGGCATAGTCGCAATAGCAGGTGAAGATTTGCCGTTCGTCGTGCATGGCGTTCAGCATATGTTTTACCCGCCCACCACTTTAGAATCTTGGCCGACGCATGATCGCCGTTCCAAGTTTGTCTTTATTACTCAGAACTTGACACGGGCGGACATTGACAAAGTTCTGCGTCCCCTCTTGGACGAATCTGCTATCGAGCGCAAGGCGTTCTTCACTGCCGATGGATCGTTATGAAGCTCGTCTTTCTGATTTGATGCTTGTTTTCTATTCTCAACTCTGATCGCCGATAGCTGAGCCCTAATCTCTGATGCCCGATCCTCAATCCCAATCCTTTATTTCTCACTGTGCTCCGGGTAAATCGAGAGGAGAGCTGTGCGGTTTGCAGCGGATATACCGCGCTCGGTTATAAGTCCTGTAATCAGCCGGGCAGGCGTCACATCAAATGCGGGATTGTCTGCCGGCGAGTTCGGCGCGGCAATCTCCACGGTAACCACGTCGCCGTTATCGAGACGTCCTGCCATCTTGAGGACTTCCTCCTCACCGCGCTTCTCAATAGGAATGGCGAAGCCATCGTCTAGTGACCAGTCAATTGTTGAGTGGGGCAACGCGACGTAGAACGGTACGTCATTGTCCTTTGCTGCGAGCGCCTTGAGATAGGTGCCAATCTTATTGGCCACATCGCCCGTTGCGGTCGTGCGATCGGTTCCGACGATGCACAAATCGACTTTGCCGTGCTGCATGAGGTGACCGCCAGCGTTGTCGACCACTATTGTGTGATCGACACCGTGGCTGGCCAGCTCGTAGGCGGTGAGTGAGGCTCCCTGATTGCGCGGGCGGGTTTCATCGACCCAGACGTGCACTTTGATTCCGTCGTCGTGGGCTTGATATACCGGCGACGTCGCCGTGCCCCAGTCAACGGTTGCCAGCCATCCTGCATTGCAATGCGTGAGAATATTGACTGGTTCGCCGGTTGGTTTGCGGGCCGCTATGTCTTTAATCAGTGACAGCCCATGCACGCCGATGAGGCGGCACGTCTCGACATCTTCATCGCAAAGCGCCGCTGCCCGCGCGTACGCGGTTTCAACGCGCGAGTCCGCGGGCACTTTCTGGACGGCTTTGCGCATTTCCTCCAGAGCCCAACGCAGATTGACGGCTGTCGGTCTTTGCTCCGCCAAATGTGTCAAAGCATGATCCAGTGCTTCGTCGGATGGATCTTCTCGCAGATGCAAGCAAATGCCGTAGGCCGCAGTGGCACCGATAAGAGGAGCGCCCCTTACAACCATGGTCTTGATAGCTTGTGCAGCATCTGAGAGGGTGCGCAGCTGGGCAGTCTCAAAGCGATGCGGGAGCTGGGTCTGGTCGATGGTGCTGACGGACCAGCCATCCTCGTTGACCCAGATCGTGCGGTAATGGGTTCCGTCGATTTTCATGATACCGTCTGATCCTTACCTAATCCCATTGAGGCGATGCGAGTGGAATTTGGATTGTTTTTTCAAGTCCGCAACAGTCGCAGCAAAGCCAGTACCACTCGGCATAAGGTCGCGATGAACGATCCTCAATGGCGACACCCTCCGCTCCGCAGGCGGGGCAACGAGCCTCTTGGCCACGATTGTGACGCCAGTCTGATATCGTGCGGAAAGCCGCATCCGCTATGTCTGTCGCATCTGATTTTCCTGTCGGCATTTAAACTCCGAGGTTTACCGTCGATGCCGATCCAAGGTCGCTAGTGTCCCTCGAATTCCATAAGGATGTGGCATGCCACATTGTTGATCTCAAGCTTCCTGCGGCCCCCGAGTTCAGGAAGATCTATAACGAAGGCCGCACCTACAACATCTCCACCTGCTCGTCGAATCAGATTGACAGCAGCATCCGCGGTTCCACCAGTCGCAACCAGGTCATCGACAATGAGGATGCGTTCGCCGGTCCGAATCGCGTCCTCGTGAACTTCTATTGTGTCTTGACCGTACTCCAACTGATAATCTTCAGAGATGGTTTTGAACGGGAGCTTGCCTTTCTTGCGGACTGGTATGAAACCACATCCCAAGCGATCGGCAACAGCGCCACCAAGGATGAAACCGCGGGCTTCGATGCCCGCGACGGCATCCACGGGCTCCGTTCTATAGGGTTCGCTCAGGCGCGCCACGGTCGCCTTAAAGCCTTGTGAATCAGCGAATAAAGTCGTCACATCGCGAAACATGATCCCCGGTTTAGGGTAGTTCGGTATCGTGCGAACCAGGTTCTTCAAGTTGTCCATGAGTTTGTCTTTCTTGCTGCAAATGGGCGACCGGTCAAAATCGTGGCGCAAACTGCTCGTACCAATAATCTATCAAACATAGATATTTCGGTATCGGGAAGTGGAATAGGACACTTACGCGGGACTTGCCGAGTCGTGAATTGGAGTCAGATTATGGTTGCGGATCCTACTTTTGCGATGGCTGATGAGGATCTTCCTCGGACGTTGCGTCGCGAAAGGGCCATGCAACACGAACAAAACGCGAGGCAAGAAACTCTTCAACTTCACGCGTCACGTCTTCATGCTGCACCGGAAAAAGGGTTCGCGGGGGCGGCTGAGGTTGTTCCTCAACGGGTCGTCGTGGGCCGGTTCAATGTGCCCTTCTTTCATCTCGTGCTTTTTTTCATCAAGGCACTATTTGCAGCAATTCCAGCGCTCACATTGCTTGGCGTCCTTCTCTTTGGTGCAGGAGAAGTCTTGCAGACCTACTTTCCAGAATTGCGGCAATTCGAGCTGATCATTAGAATTCCCCACACCTGAGGTTCGACCGGCTCTGGAGTTCATTCTTTGCCCGGTTACGACAGAACGCGACCTGCTACGGCATCCAGCTTTGCGACTATTGCTGGATCGCGCGCTTCGGGAGCGGTAATGATGGCCACATCCAACGCACGATCTGACCCGATGGGACAAAGTGGATGTTCGCGGGGAAAAGATTTTGCGAGAGCTATGACCAACTTCTGGGCTTTGGCTGTATTTTCTCGCATGACTTTGATCACGCTAGCTACATCAACGTCGTCATGACTATCGTGCCAGCAGTCGTAATCTGTGACCATCGCGACCGTTGCATAACAGATTTCTGCCTCGCGGGCGAGCTTGGCTTCGGGCATGTTGGTCATACCAATGACGTCGCACTTCCAAGAGCGATAAAGTTCGCTTTCGGCGCGACTTGAAAACTGAGGCCCCTCCATCGCCAGATACGTGCCGCCTCTCTGGTAGGGGATATTTTCTGCCTGAACGGCTTTAGCAACCTCGTCAACAAGGCGGGGACTGACGGGATCAGCCACCGAGACATGTGCCACGAGCCCAGGACCAAAAAAGCTCTTGTCGCGCGCAAAGGTTCTGTCGATGAACTGGTCAACAATGACAAATACGCCGGGTGCCAAAGATTCCCGAAATGAACCGCAAGCGGAGATTGATACGAGATCCGTGACCCCGGCCCGCTTCATGGCGTCAATGTTGGCACGGTAGTTGATCGCGCTTGGCGACAAGCGGTGGCCTCGTCCATGCCGCGGCAGAAATCGTATGGGCAATCCGTGGATCTCGGCAAACAGGACTTCGTCAGAAGGCTCCCCCCAGGGGCTTGAGATCGTCTTCCAGTGCGGGTTGCTCAGGTCCGGCAGGTCATAAAATCCGCTACCACCTATGATTCCCAAAATTGTATCCGTCATGCCAAGCTCTCCACCTAAGGGCCGATGCTATTCAGATAGCAAAAAGGCCTCGTGTGCGAGGCCATTTTGGAATGATGCTGCATTTTTCTTGCTTCTGCCACTATCCCTCGCGCTTCGCGCCGGCCCATACTCGCTTTTTCGAGATGTAAAGGAGCACGCATGTAATCAGCAAGAAAACGAGCACCTGCCAACCAATCTGCTTGCGCTGATCCAACGTCGGATCAGACGACCAGGATAGGAATGCTGCGACATCTCTTGAATAGTTGTCCACTGTCGGGGCGGTGCCGTCTTGGTATTCGACTTGCTCATCGCTGAGCGGTGCTGCCATCGCAATTTGGTGTCCTGAGTAGTAAGCATTATAGCTCATGCCCTCAGACAGCTCGAAACCTTCTGGAGGATCCTTATAGCCCGTCAGCAGCGCAAACATGTAGTCGGCGCCGCCCTCCTGATAGGCCATGACGATGTCCTTTAGCATTTGGAAGGGATGGATGTACCAAGGTCCGACGTATGCCACGCCGCGCGCTTTGGCCATCACTGACAAGTCTGGCGGCAAAGCACCATTGTGGGTGGCGCGTGCTTCCTGCTCGTTTGCGAAAAGAGCTGGGAAGTGATCTGAGAGCTTGGCTGGTCGTTTTAAAACTTCACCGTCTTCATTTGGAAGAGCGTCGACTTCATACTCGCCAGCCAGTGCTTCCACCGCATTTCGAGGGAACGACGGGCCGCCCGGCTCTGCCAAGTTGCGAAATGCAATACGACTTAGGCCGTGGCACGCCGAGCAGACCTCACGATAAACCTGAAAGCCCCGCTGTAGCTGGTTCTGGTCATACTGACCAAATACCCCGCTAAAGCTCCAGGGCTGACGTTTGATGTCGATGTCGCCGCCGGCGGCAAAAGTGCCACTAGCTGCGGACTGAACAACAACCAATGCGGTGATGCCAGCGAGTAGGGAGCGGGTAAGTGCCATCCGTCATTATCTCCGCGTTTCGGCCGACTTAGCGCTTTTCAGGAGCAGCGGGTACCGCCGCTGGTTCACCAGCACCGCCTCCAGCCTGTCCTGCGGATTTGCCGAGCACCGATTCAGTGATCGAGCCAGGTAGCTGTCGGGGGGTCTCGATCAATCCGACAATGGGCATAACCAAGAGGAAATGTGCAAAATAGTAGGCTGTGAATACCTGAGCCCAGATCACGTAACTGCCCTCAGCCGGCTTTGAGCCCAGATATCCGAGGGCCAAACACGTAATGACGAAGAGCCAGAAGAACCAAAAGTAGATCGGGCGATACTTGGTGGATCGGACGCGAGATGTGTCCAGCCATGGAATGAATACCAGGATGAGTATTGCTGAAAACATTGCAATGACGCCGCCGAGCTTCGACGGGATCGCTCTGAGGATCGCATAAAATGGCAGGAAGTACCACTCGGGCACGATGTGAGCGGGCGTCACTAGAGGATTTGCAGGAATGTAGTTATCTGCGTGACCTAGATAGTCTGGCACGAGGAAAACGAACCACGCAAACAGGATCAGAAAGACTGCCAGCGCGAAGAGATCTTTCATCACTGCAAACGGGCTCATTGGTACGGAGTCCGACTTCGTTTTGATGTCGATCCCGGTCGGATTGTTCTGACCTGCGACATGCAATGCCCAAATGTGCAGGATGACGAGTCCGAAAATTACGAACGGCAACAAATAGTGCAGGCTGAAGAATCGGTTCAGTGTTGTACCAGTGACCGAATATCCGCCCCAAAGCCAAGTCACGATTGCCGTGCCGAGACCTGGAATAACTTCGTCGAGCGAGGAGAACAGGTTGGTAATAACGGTCACGCCCCAGAAACTCATTTGGCCCCACGGCAACGTGTAACCAAGGAACCCTGTAGCCATCATGACCAAGAAAATCAAAACGCCCAAGATCCAGAGAACCTCGCGCGGGGCCTTGTAAGAGCCGTAGTAGAGCCCGCGGAAGATGTGGATGTAGACGGCAATGAAGAACATCGACGCGCCAACCGCGTGCATCGATTGGATCATCCAGCCGTAGTTAACGTTGCGTTTGATATGCTGCACCGAGTCGAAAGCGTCGCTCGCCGAAGGCACGTAGTGCATTGCGAGGACCACGCCTGTAACGATCTGGGCCACGAGGCAAAAGGTCAGTATCCCCCCAAACGTCCACATGTAGTTCAGGTTACGCGGGGTTGGAAAATCCACGAACTGCGCATGCATCATCCGCATAATCGGCAGACGCTCGTCCATCCACTTCGAGAACGGACCGCTGGGATTGTATGTGTCTTCGTGAGCGCTCATTGGGTCTCGGAACTCCTCGGACCTACGGATTCATGCTGGCCTAACTAAGCCTGCTTAACTGAGACGGGGGCTATCCGATCTTTATCTTCGAATCCGACACAAACTCGTAAGGCGGCACGATCAGGTTTCGTGGTGCCGGACCCTTACGAATACGCCCGGCCGTATCGTAGTGCGAGCCGTGGCACGGACAAAACCACCCACCGAAGTCCCCTTTTGAGTCGCCAAGGCTTTGACCCTTTGGGATACAACCCAGATGCGTGCAGATACCCTCCATCACAAGCCATTGCTCGTGACCTTGCTTGGTTCGTTGTTGATCGCTCTGCGGGTCCGGAAGATCATTCAGGTCGACTGTCTTTGCCTCTTCGACCTCTTGGACGGTACGGTAGCGAATAAATACTGGCTTCCCGCGCCACATCACTGTGATCGCCTGGCCCTCCGAGATGGGTTCCAGATCGACTTCGATCGAGGCCAGCGCCAGTGCGCCAGCGTCCGGATTCATCTGATCAATGAATGGCCAAAGCGTCATGACGCCACCGACAGCAAAGAATGCCGGACCAGCCAGCGTGAGAAAATCGCGGCGCGTTGTTCCATCCACTTCTGCGGTCAAAGAACTCTCCATCGGTAGTACAGCGATGTTTCCCCCGGCAGCAGCGCCGGGCTCCACTCAGTCTAGTAATCTGCAGGCCATTTGCGGTGCAGCATTATTTTGCAAGACTGGCCTGACGCCTGGTCGACCTGACGTCTAAATAATCCGACGTCCGGCTGACCTCACGCGGCTGGGCCAAATCTCTCATTCCCGCAGGGCAGCGACCCGTTGAGGATCTAGGCGTTCGAGCGACCGCCAAAACGGCGCGCAGTGCCAGGGGCTTTTCTCGCACCGTTTCTCCCGCCTCTCAAGGCGTCAGATCCAGGAAAGTCGATGGCAATTTGGCGCAGCTCTGCGGATTTTCGGCGATTGTCGTGTGCAAGACGCGTGCAGTAGCTATGCCGAACTCGTCTCATCCGGTTTGGTCTGATCTGAACATACCTCCGGCGGCCTCGCCTGCTGAGAGCCAACATCCGGCTCGCTTCGACGCCTGTTGATTTTAGTCGCCTATCTGGCCGCATCACTCAGCGGGCGTCATCGCGCATCGGAAATAATCACCCGTCGTATCCGATGTGTCATTGTTTGCTGGAATTGAAGGAATTGAAGGAATTGAAGCTTCTGCAGGACTTGCATGACTTACGGGGCGTTGCAAGAACCCATCCTGGAAACTGTTCAGCCTCAAGGATGCTATTCCATCTTAGGGCTGATTAATGTCCGCGTCCTTTGTCGGGTCGATCGGTTGGGCTGAATAGCTGGAATAGATGAACTAAGCTATCGTTTTCGCGCATCGTACGCGGTGATTTATCGACGAGGTTAAAACGTGCGCCTGGTTCTCTATCAGCCAGATATCGCCCAGAACACTGGAACTATATTACGCCTCGCGGCTTGCCTCGATGTTGCCGTCGATATCGTAGGGCCGGCTGGGTTCGATCATTCCGACAGGGCGTTGCGCAGGGCCGGAATGGACTATATGGAACGCGCCATGGTGACGCGCCACGAAAGCTGGGAGAACTACAAGGTGTCGCGGACCGCGGCGGCGAAACAGACCAGACTTGTTCTGCTGACGACACGAGCCCACAAGACTTATCAAGAATTTCGGTTCGACGAGACCGATTGCATTTTACTCGGTCGCGAGAGCGCTGGGGTACCAGATTTCGTGCACGTGCAATGCGATGCACGCGTCCGCGTTCCGATGGTCGCGGGCATGCGATCCCTCAATGTCGCAGTTGCTGCTGCAATGGTGCTGGGTGAAGCTTTGCGTCAAACGGATGGGTTCCCAGCACAAACTCACCTCTGAAGAATGCAAGTGACGGGTCGCGGGCATAGATTTCGACAAATAGATCATTGGGAGAGAAATGACTTTGAGGTTAGCAAATAAGATCGGGCTCGTGACAGCGGCAGCGTCAGGTATGGGGCGAGCGGGTGCCATCCGTTTTGCATCAGAAGGCGCTGCGCTTTGCATCGTTGATGTCGATAAAGTCGGCCTGAAGGAGGTTGCGCGCGAGATCGAAGACTTGGGTGGTCGCGCCTTGCCACTTGCAGCAGACCTGACACGTGACGAGGATGCTCGCCGTATCGTAGCAGATACGGCTGATGAATTTGGTGGCCTCGACTTTGTTTGGAACCACGTTGGCCACCCCGGCCCAGCAGCCGTGGAAGGACTGGATCTGCGCGACTACGATCTCGCCATGACTCTCAACCTGCGCACGGTTCTGATCACAACTGAAGCAGCGATACCCGAGCTGCGCTCGCGCGGTGGTGGCGCCATTCTCTACACGGCTTCGACATCTGGATTGCAGGGTTCACCGTTCAGTCCAATCTACTCCGCGGCAAAGCATGGTGTTGTTGGTTTCGTTCGAGCGCTTGCCAAGCGACATGCGGTTGACGGCATCCGGGTGAATGCGGTTTGCCCCGGTCCCATCGATACACCAATGTTACGCACGTTTGTGGCCCGTCCGGACCAACAGTCGACTTTCGGATTGGATAAAGAGGATCTCGTCAGAAGTCGGGGCGGTCAGACGCCACTCGGGCGACCTGGACGACCCGAGGAAGTTGCGAACGCCGCATTGTTTCTTATTTCGGATGAGGCGTCCTTCGTGACCGGTGTTGCCCTTCCAGTCGACGGAGGGGTCACGGCATAAGAGAGCGTGGACAGGCGATCTGCCCCATTTCACGTTGATCTTTTCCGGTTGCTAGTCCTGCTGATTGATCAGTCGTCGATAGCCAGCGCTTCATCGCCTAGGCTCTCAAAGGCATCAAATGGCGTCGCAGCGTAGGCGATGACGTCCGCTCGGTTGACGCGTAGTGACCTATAAAATGCGTGTGCTTCTCCATTCTCTGCAAGTGCGACCCACCACACAAAGGTGCGACTGCGACGTCGGCTTTCGGCGGTAACCGCCGCAACAAGGGCGCGACCGATACCGCGTCGGCGCGCTGCGTCTTTGACGAAGAGATCAGACAGATAGAGACCGCGTGCAGCGTAGGCTGTTTCATAGGCATTATAAAAGAGCGCGTATCCGGATATTTCGCCATTGGCGACGGCCAAAAAAATCTCGAACTCTGGATGCGGGCCGAAGCCATCGCGCAAAACTGCCTCCGCGTTAAGAAAGTCAGGTGGCTCATTGCGAGCACGACGGAATGCGGAAGACATTGCGGCGATTTCAGCCACATCGGTTGGGCGCGCGCGTCGAATTACCAGGTCGCGGGAGGCTGAGTTCTTCATGTCCCTATTCGGCGGCCTCCTTGGCGAGGAATCCACCTGATTGCCGGGACCACAGTTCGGCGTATAGACCGCCCTTGGCCAATAGGTCTTCGTGGGTTCCGTCTTCGACGATACTCCCTCTCTCCATAATAACCAGCCGATCCATGGCTGCAATCGTCGACAATCGGTGCGCAATTGCAATGACGGTCTTACCACTCATGAGATTGTATAGCTGTTCTTGGATGGCACTCTCTACCTCCGAATCGAGTGCGCTTGTTGCCTCATCCAATACAAGAATTGGCGCGTCTTTCAGAAGTACGCGGGCGATTGCTATCCGCTGACGTTGTCCACCAGAAAGTTTGACGCCACGCTCACCAACGTGGGCGTCGTAGCCGGTACGCCCAGCAGCGTCCCTGAGATCGGGAACGAAGTCGTGCGCTTGCGCGATCTTCGCCGCCGCAACTGCTTGGTCCGTAGTCGCCCCGGGGCAACCGTAGAGAATATTGTCCAAAACGGACCGATGTAGCAGTGACGTATCTTGAGTGACCATACCAATCTGCGAGCGCAAACTGTCCTGGGTCACAGAAGAGATGTTCTGATCGTCTATATAGATGCGTCCATTCTCCAACTCGTAGAAACGAAGCAATACGTTAACCAGTGTGGATTTACCAGCGCCAGACCTGCCTACGAGGCCAACCTTTTCGCCGGGGCGAATGGTGACAGAGAGATCGTCTATTATTCCTCCGTTCTCAACTCCATAGTGAAACTGGACGTTCTCGTATCGAATTTCACCATTAGTGATCACT
>JBPCWA010000335.1:0-4480 GCA_051009975.1 Hyphomicrobiaceae bacterium | reverse complement strand
GCACTCAAGAGCGCTCTACCCACAAAAACGACTATTGGCGAATAGCGGTTGCGATAGACGGATCAGTGAGACGTGGTTTTGGGCGGCGGCGAACTGCCGAGGAAGGCGACGCGTCGGAAGGGGGAGGTATTCGAGGGACGGGCAAATAACGAAGAGATAAGGACCCGCACGCCTCTAAGTAGGTGGAGCGTGTTCGTCTCGACTAGTCTGCAGGTAAGCTATCAGCCGGCTTTGAGTGCGGCTAAGATGCGCTTCGACAGCGGTGCGCAGTGCGTCACTGTCGCGGCGCTTGAGCGCCCGAATTATCTGCTCATGTTCTCGCATAGCACCGGACCACGCAGCCCGTTGCTCGTTGCCAACGTAACGCATGCGCCGTAGCTTCATCTGAAGCGACTCGTGTGTCTCTGATAGAGCCTTATTGTGTGCCAATGCGACGAGCGCGGTATGTATCGCCTGGTTGTGCTTGTAGTAGGCAAGGCGGTCGCCCCCATTAAATAACGCGCACATTTGGTTGTGCAGCGCTGCGATTTGGGAAATTTCGTCGTCTCCGGCGCGCTCCACTCCGACCTCTGCCGCATAGCGTTCGATGACCGCGACGGTCTCCATCATGTCATAAATTTCGACGGTTCCTAGACGGCGGACAACAGCGCCTTTGTTGCGTACGAGGATGATCAGTCCTTCGCTAGCCAGGGTCTTTATAGCCTCCCGAACCGGCGTTCGGGAGACGCCCAGGTGTCGACAAAGTTCAGTTTCGTTTATGCGCGTATCGGCATCAAGATGGCCTTCGATAATCATGTCGCGCATGCGATCGACGACTTCGTCGTGCAGTGTGCGGCGTTCTATGACACCACAAATTGATTCGGTGTTGACCATTTGGTCTTCCGGTTCCCCGTGGACGTTGGCCTGCGGCGTTGGAAATGATCACACATTCGATTGACAAAGCATCAGTTAACATGGTGAGCGTATGCTACACACTGTATGCAATATGCACAATTCGCAATCAAGCATGCGATGATCGCGGCGCTAGTGCCAATAGAGCTGCGGCAGGAGGCACTGGGTTGGGCGAACGGTGGGGCCTGGGTTGCTTAGGGCAGACCGATTCAGGCTCGACCGATCCGAGGCAGCCAGCCTCAGAGCTGCTTGACTCAGGGCAACCCCACTGAGGACTACCTGGCTCAGGATCATATGGCTCTGAGATCATCTGGATCATTTGTTTAAACTTGCGAGGCGGCGGAGACAGCTATGACTGACAACCAAAAATGGTCCGCACCCCGTCTCGCACTGGCCATGGGCGATCCGTCGGGCATAAGCCCAGAGCTAACAGCCGGTCTGCTGGATGACGCCGCCGTATCGGCAGCCGCCCAAATGATCGTGATCGGCGATCGGCGAGTGCTTGGTCTCGGGGAGGCCCATGCGGGTGTTCGATTGAATATTCCAGTAGTAGGCAGCGCAGATGAGGCTTTGGCGACGGCAGGGACTGTATTTTGGGATCTCGGACATCTAGATCCGGAGACAACAAGTGTGGGGGAGGTTTCTCTCGCTGGGGGGCAATCTGCGATCACAAATTTTCGCTCCGCCATCGCGTTGGCCAGGGATGGCTTGGTGGACGGGGTTTGTTTCACCCCCTTCAATAAAGCGGCCATGCGGTTGGCGCATTCGTCCTACGAAGACGAAATTGTTTTCATATCAGAGGAGTTGGGTTTTCATGGAAAGGCCAGCGAGTTTAACATCCTCGAAGGACTATGGAATGCGCGCGTGACGTCGCATATCCCGCTCGCCGACGTTTCTAAGTCGATTACCCGGGAAGCGATTCTTGAGAACATAGAGTTGACCCAAGTTGCACTAGTTACGGCCGGAGTCGCCCAACCGCGCATCGGTGTTGCCGCCCTGAATCCGCACGCTGGCGATAACGGCAATTTCGGGCGGGAGGAAATAGATATTATAGGTCCGGCTGTTGAGGAAGGGCAACGACGCGGTTGGGGCAGCCAGGGGCCTTTTCCTTCTGACACGGTTTTTGTTCGCGCCGTGAAGGGGCAATATGATGCAGTGTTAACGATGTACCATGATCAAGGCCAAATCGCCATGAAGCTGATCGGTTTCGACAAAGGTGTCACTTTGCTCGGCGGTTTTGCGTTTCCGATATGTACGCCGGCGCATGGTACGGCTTACGATATTGCTGGGAAGGGCGTTGCAAACCTTGGCGCGAGTCGAAATGCAATTCTACTGGCAGCGCAAATGGCCCGGGCGTCAGCAGCATAAGTGATTGGCGAAGGAGTGAATTCACGATGGTGGTACTGTAATGTCATTTCGTGATCGTATTGGCATTGATCTTGCGCGACGTGTGCCGGTTGAGGAAGGCATCGAAATCGCTGCACGCAATGGTGTTCGCTATATTGACGTCCAAACAGACATTGCCCCAAACGCCATCGAATCCTTCGACTCTTCGCGGTGCCGGTCAGTCCGCGAGGCCTGCGAAGCAAACGCCATTCATCTCGGTCTCCACACGCTGTCCGGTGTAAATGTGGCTGAGATTTCACCGTTCTTGCGCGATGCCACGGATGCCTACCTCACAGCTTATATCGATCTGGCAGCGAAGTTGAAGGCTGAATGGATCGTCGTTCATGGCGGCTATCACTTTACATCCTGCAAAGCGATCAGAAGGCAGGCCAGCATCGAACGCTTGAAGCGGGTTGTCGATTATGCTGAGAAGAAGGGCGTTCTTTTGCAGCTCGAAAACCTCAACAGTGAGCCAGAGCTGGCCGAGGTTCACTACATGCCGGACAATCTGGAAGATACGATATGGTACTTTGAGCAAATCCAGTCAGAGCAATTGAAGTGGGCGTTCACCATTAATCATGCTCATTATGACCCAATTGGCATCACCGGTTTTATTGATGGGATGGGGCTCGAAAGATGTGATGAAATTCGCGTTGCAGACAACAATGGTCAGTATGAAATCCACATGCACCCAGGGACTGGTACAGTTGACTTTGTCGACATGTTCAAACGTATCGAAGGGGCCGGTTTCAAAGGTCACTATATGTGCGGCTGGGGCAGCATCGAGCAAATGATCGAAGGAAGAGAGTATTTGGTTGAACGGGCGCGCGAAGCCGGCGTTACAAGTGGTTGACAAGCGCTACCGATCAAAAAAGCCTGCCGCTGGCTAACGAGAGCGGCATTTGTGAAATGTAAATCAGGGAGGAACGACCAAATGAAATTCGTTAATTTCGGCCTCGGGCTCGTGGCCGGCGTATCTGCGCTTGCAGTTACGGCAGTTGCTCAGGACAAATTTCCGGCAAAAACGATTGAAGTTATCACACATGCCGGCGCCGGCGGAGGCACGGACGTTAACTCGCGGATGATGATGCTGCGTGGCCGACGCGTCCTGAAGACCGACATGGTGGTCGTTAATAAGCGTGGCGGCAACGGTGCGGCCGCTATGAACTATTTCAAGGGTCGACCGGCTGACGGTCATACCATCATGACCTTCACGATTGGCCACGCCATCACGATGGCAAAGGGCAAAACCAATCTCAAGGTCGACGAGATGGCGCCAATCGCGCGAGGCACTAACGACCCGCAAATTCTGATGGTGAACTGTAAGAAGTCGAAATACAAGACGCCGGAAGACCTGGTTGCCGGCATGAAAAAGGAAAAATTGAAGTTCGGCACCACCAACGTCGGTGGTATCGACCACATCACAGCCTTCATCTTCGCTAAGAAGGGTGATCTGATGCAACCCACGATCGTACCGTTTAAGGGCGGTGGTGAAGTTGCAACCCAATTGGTTGCCGGTGCCGTGGATGTTGGTACACTCAACCTGTCGGAAGCTGCAGCCCAGGTTGATGCGGGCGACATTTGCCCACTCATCGTGCTTGGCACGGATCGCATGAAGCCAATTCCGTCAGCTAAGACGGGCAAGGAACTTGGCATTGACGTTGTTCTGTCGACGGTACGTGGTTTCGTAACCCATGCAAAGACAGATCCCGCCAAGGTTGCCATGCTCGAGTCCGGCTTGATGAAGGCTATGAAGCACAAGGTTTACCAAGCCTATCTTGAAGCCTCTGGCCTCGACGGCACATCTCCGGCAGATTCAAAGGCCTGGGGTGCTCAGATCAAATCGATGATTAAAGAGTTCGAGCCCGCTATTAAGGAAATGGGCCTCAAGTAAGGCACTCGGATGGACTCTGAATTCGACACAAATGGGGCCGCCGATACTCGGCAGCCCCGCACCTTTAGTGACTGGCTCGTGCCAGGCATCATCTTTGCGTTCTGTGCCGTTGTGATCTATGTCGCGCTGCAACTGGACACGGCTCCTGCGATCGTGATTGGCGAAGCAATGCAGCCGCGTTCGTTTCCAATTTTCTTGATGGCATTGATTGCGATTCTGAATGCCGTGCTAGTTGCGCAACTGATGCGTGGCAGCCGCATGCCGCATCCGCGACAAGCACCACAAACTTGGCTCAGCATGGTGCTGATG
>JBPCWA010000334.1:0-10372 GCA_051009975.1 Hyphomicrobiaceae bacterium | reverse complement strand
GGTGTTTGGTCCCCGTGAGGCGGCGAGCCGCTTACTTAAATTTGCTGGATTCAAGCTTTAATATTCTCATTGGGGGCCAGCTGCGATCTTGAAAGGATGAGCAATGGCGACGCGCGCAGATCGACCAGTGGTGGCATTTGAAGACATGGCCAATGCGATACGCGCGCTTGCTATGGACGCCGTCGAGACCGCAAAGTCTGGGCATCCTGGCATGCCGATGGGTATGGCAGACGTAGCAACAGTATTGATGACGGAGGTTATGCAATACGATGCTCTTGACCCCCGTTGGCCCAATCGGGATAGGTTTGTCCTTTCTGCCGGTCATGGTTCAATGTTGCTCTATGCCTTGCTTTATCTAGCCGGCTATCCGGGTATGGACATAGACCAGTTGCGCAGTTTCCGGCAGCTGGGATCGAAGACCGCGGGACATCCGGAATTCGGCCATGCCCCAGGGATCGAGACGACAACAGGTCCACTGGGACAGGGGATCGCCAATGCCGTCGGTATGGCATTGGCTGAGCGGATGTGGAACGCGCGTCTCGGCAACGTCATCGACCACCAGACGTATGTCATCGCAGGCGATGGTTGCTTGATGGAGGGGATTAGCCATGAGGCGATCTCTTTGGCCGGACATCTCAAGCTGGGCAAATTGATCGTGATTTTCGATGATAATGGGATATCGATTGATGGCCCAACTTCTCTCGCTGTGTCCGATGATCAAATAGCGCGATTTACTGCGTCAGGGTGGAATACATCGGCAATAGATGGGCATAACCCGGACGCCATTCGAGCTGCGTTGGCGAACGCCAAGGCAGACCCTTCCGCGCCTTGGTTGATAGCTGCAAGAACGACGATCGGTAAAGGAGCACCCAACAAGGCGGGGACAGCAGGTTCGCACGGTGCGCCGCTAGGAGCAGATGAAATAGCTGCGACGCGCGAGGCACTCGATTGGTCTCATGCACCGTTTGAGATACCCGATGCTGTCTTAGAGGCCTGGCGCACTGCAGCCGCTGATCGCGCGGTCGGGCACGATGCCTGGAAGGAGGAGTGGGCCAGAGTAAGCGTCCGCGACCGCGCCAACTTCGACGATCCAATGAACGCGGATGTGTGCGATGCAGCAGAATCGGCAATGCTCACAGCAAAGACAGAGGCCGCACAGAACGCAGAGAAAAAGGCCACGCGAGTCTGGTCTCAGCTCACTCTAGAACACCTGCTGCCTGCGATTCCGGGTCTTGTTGGTGGATCGGCAGATCTAACAGGGTCGAACAATACACGCGTTCAAGGCCAATCGGTAATTGCTGCGGAAAATTACGCTGGCCGATACATCCACTATGGCGTTCGCGAACATGCCATGGCAGCGGCGATGAACGGTATGGCGCTCTATGGCGGGTTGATCCCCTATGGCGGGACGTTTCTCGTGTTCACCGACTATTGTCGTCCCGCAATTCGCTTGTCTGCCGTGATGAAGCAAAGGGTCATCTATGTAATGACCCACGATTCGATCGGCCTAGGAGAAGATGGTCCCACGCATCAACCCATCGAGCAACTAGCGGCGCTTCGCGCGATACCAAACCTAAACGTCTTTCGTCCCGCCGATGGAGTTGAAACTGCTGAGTGTTGGCAGGCGGCGGCGATGGCCAACAAGACCCCCAGCATCCTGGCTTTGTCACGGCAAAGCGTTGCCAACGTCCGAACGATTGTCGATGAGACCAATTTATCAATTCGCGGTGGCTATCTTATTCGACCTACCGAGGCAGAACGAGATGTGACGTTGGTTGCAAGTGGATCAGAAGTCGGGTTGGCGGTGGCAGCGGCCGATATGCTTTTCGAAAAGGGGCTTCGGGCCGCAGTCGTATCAATGCCATGCATGGAGCTCTTCCGCCAACAGGACGATGCATACAAAGACGCGGTGCTCGGTCAGGCACCTCGCGTGTTTGCAGAGGCTGGCGTTCAAACTTCGTGGTTCGAGTGGATGACAGTCAATGACCGTTTCGTGGGTTTGGCAGATTTTGGCGCTTCCGCACCTGCTGGGGCGCTATATGCGCACTTTGGCCTAACAGTCGAGAATCTCGTTTCTGCAGCGTTGGACGTTACTGGTAAGTGACGGGAATGGATATGGATTTGGATAAGCTTCAAGGCGTAGATTGTGCAGATGTTGCCGGTCGACGCGTATTGTTGCGGGCCGATCTGAACGTCCCGCTTCGCAATGGCGTCGTTACCGATTCTACTCGGTTGAAGCGGGTCTTGCCGGGCTTGAAGTCCTTGGTCGACCGCGGCGCAAGAGTAATTGTCCTTTCGCACTTCGGTCGGCCGAATGGTCAACCGAATCCAGATATGTCCTTGCGGCCGGTAGCGAAAGAACTCTCTGGCCTGATCGGTGCAGCAATCTCGTTCGCTCCCGACTGCGTTGGAGATGCGGCTACAAAGGTAGTCGATGATCTGCATCCGGGGGACGTTGCTGTTCTGGAGAATGTGCGGTTTCACGCTGGCGAAGAAACCAACGATCTTGCCTTCGCAAAGTCTTTGGCGGCACACGGTGATCTTTATGTCAACGATGCATTTTCAGCCGCGCATCGCGCTCATGCGTCGACAGCCGGTTTAGCAAAATTGCTGCCTGCCTTTGCGGGCAGGCTCATGATGGAAGAGATCGGTGCTCTAAGGGCCGCGTTGGATTCTCCGACTCGTCCGACAGCAGCAATTGTCGGTGGGGCGAAGATCTCGAGCAAAATCACGGTTCTGACCAATCTTGTCGACAAAGTTGACCATTTGATCGTCGGCGGCGGAATGGCAAACACATTTCTGCTGGCCCAAGGGGGGTGCGTTGGAGCATCGTTGGCCGAGCCTGACCAGATTGGATTGGCGAACGAGATTATCGTCAACGCTCGCGCAAAAGGTTGCCAAATTCTGTTGCCCAACGATGCCGTGGTCGCCGAGCGCCTCGAAAGCGGGGTCCCAAGTGAAGTTGTCGACGTCTCGAGCGTTCCAGGTGATAAGATGATCCTGGACGTCGGGCCGAAATCGATAACGGCGATGACCAGCGTGTTGTCGTCTTGTAGAACCGTCTTATGGAACGGTCCGCTGGGCGCTTTCGAAACCGAGCCCTTTGGTGCGGGCACGTTTAAGCTTGCGCAATTGGCAGGTAGCTTAACTGAGCGCGGTGCATTGACATCTATTGCCGGCGGTGGTGATACGGTGGCAGCTCTGAACGCGGCTGGCGTCATTGACAAGTTCAGCTATGTATCAACGGCTGGTGGCGCGTTTCTTGAATGGATAGAAGGACGCGAGTTGCCAGGCATCGTTGCTCTCACGTTGGATCAGGATCGTTCATCACTGGGATGAACATGAGCAACACGGTCCCGTGAAGCATATTGAATTGCGACCCAGTCACACAACGCATATCTTGGCGTTTTGGGGCTCGGAATAGCGATCTGGTGGCCATGTTTGCGGAAGCATATATCTATTTCGGTGTTGCATTCGCCGGGTTGGTGAGCTTTTTGAGCCCCTGCGTGTTGCCTTTGGTTCCTCCCTACCTCGGTTATCTCGGCGGCACAACGATCAATCAGGCTAGCGTCGAGCACGGAATTGACGAGGCGGTGTGGCGCCGCGTTGTGCTCGGATCTATTTTTTTCGTCTTGGGTTTTACGACGGTGTTCGTGGGACTGGGCGCCGGAGCGTCGGTCTTCGGACAGTTGCTGCAGAGCTATCAGCATGAATTGTCTATGATCGCCGGGGCTGTGATTATCCTGTTTGGATTTCATTTTCTTGGAGTGCTACGGATACCCCTCTTTTACGGCGAGGCGCGCTATCACGCCAATATGCAGGGCGCGAGCTTTGTCGGTGCTTACGTAATTGGGTTGGCGTTCGCATTTGGATGGACGCCGTGCATTGGCCCTATACTTGCGTCCGTTCTCGCGCTTGCGGCGAGTGAAGCAAGTCTCGGGCGCGGCGTGCAGCTACTTTTTGTGTACTCGCTTGGCCTCGGTTTGCCATTTGTTCTGGCTGCAGTGGCGATACGCCCGTTTCTGTCATTCATGCAGCGCTTCAAGCAACATTTGGGGGCCATGGAGAAAGTGATGGGCGTTTTGTTGGTTTTGACTGGTTTGATGTTCTTAACTGGCACAATGACTTGGTTCGGACAGTTCATGATAGAGACGTTTCCATCGTTGGCGCGCATAGAGGAATACATGACGCCGGACTCGTTACGGTCTGATATTATGCGACGCGATCCGTAGTCGTTTTGTTGCTTCGAGATTTCAACACCTTGCTAATCACGGGCTTCTCTCTGTGAAACGTCCCATCGCCTTAACGATTGCCGGATCGGACAGCTCCGGTGGAGCTGGGATTCAAGCCGACCTAAAAACCTTCGGTGCGTTCGGGGTCTACGGTGCGACTGCGATTACGGCGGTGACGGCACAGAATACAGTTGGTGTTCAGAGTGTTTTTGCTGTTCCAACAAAAATGGTTTCTCAACAAATCAAAAGTGTGTTTGCTGATCTCGATGTAGCGGCCATCAAGATTGGCATGTTGGCAAACGTCGCTATCATCGACACTGTAGCAAGAGGTTTGAGTGACGCCGGAGACAAGCCGCTGGTCGTAGATCCGGTGATGGTGGCAACAAGCGGTGACGTCTTGCTCGAACCTAACGCCGTCTTGGCGTTGAGGAATCAACTGTTTCCTCGTGCTTGCGTCATCACACCCAACCTCGACGAGGCGGCGGTGCTCCTCGAGGGGCGACCCGCTCGGTGCGAGAATGATATGCTTGATCAAGCCCGTGCTCTCTTGAAGCTCGGTTCAGGCGCCGTTCTACTTAAGGGTGGACATTTGGAGAGTGACGACGCGATCGCTGCGGATCTTCTGATGAGCGGAGCCGGCTACGAGTGGTTCCGGCGGCCTCGTGTTGCAACACGCCATACGCATGGTACGGGGTGTACGTTGGCTGCGGCAATCACGGCCGGGCTCGCGATGGGGACAGATCTCAAGTTGGCAGTTCAAGAAGCGAAGGACTACCTAACGCGCGCGCTAATATCGGGCAAAGATCTGCAAATTGGTTCGGGTGCTGGACCAGTTGATCACCTCGTGTAAGTGCCCGTGAGGTCGTGTCAAGTGACGTTGTGCGAAGCATTTGCAATGTCTATGAACGCGAACGAGAGTCCTAAATAAGATGACCTGGATGGTGCCGGCCACTGTCTAACTTGCTCCAGGGGACGGATTAGGAAGACATCCGCGTCACAGAAGAGGCAAACAATGCAAACTATCGCGAGACTTTTGGGCGTGGTGTGGATGGTGTCGTGCACCGCGAGCGTGGCGGTGGGCGGTCCGCTGGAAAATCTTGCGGGGCACTGGTCGGGTTGGGGAGTGCTTTCAACAACGAGCGGCACAAACGAGCAAATGAAGTGCGTGACGACATACCAAATAGCGGACGACGGCAATAGTGCGCGTCAAAGTTTTCGTTGTGCCAGCTCCAGCTACCGATTTGATGCTCGCATAAGCTATAAGGTTAGTGTGGGGCAAGTATCCGGTACCTGGCGCGAGCGGTTATATTCCGCAGGCGGAACGCTCTCCGGTCAGCTCACACGGGCCGGTCTCAGCGCCAAATTTAACTCGGACACCATTTCTGGGCAAATCTCCATTACGACAACGGGTTGCCGCCAAACGATCGAGATCCGTCCCTCCATGATCGAAATCGCGCGGATGTCTGTCAAGGTTAGTAATTGCTAATTGCCAATGGCCAATGGATATGAGGGTTTGATAGGGCGACGCCGGACACTCCCCCCCGGCTCGATGAGCAACTTTACTAAGTTCGCGCAACAGGCTGACAGTGACTGAACAGAAATCGGCATTTGCAATTCGTCACTCCGCGTATTACGCGGCGATTTTTGCAAATCTTGGAGTTTATTTGCCCTTCATGCCGATTTGGCTCGCTTGGCGCGATATGGACTCTGTTCAGATCGGCATCATCACCTCGGCTCCTCTGTTCGTTCGGGTCCTGGCCACGCCATTGATAGCGCTGTGGTCGGACCGTCAGGGCGATCACCGACCTGCCATCATTATCGGCGGATGGTGTGGTTTTGTTTCTGCTCTTCTTCTGTTTATTCCTAGTGGCTTTTGGCCGATACTTTTTTTGACAGTTTGTTTCCAGCTTGCAACACAGTCGATATTGCCATTGGTCGAGGCTAAGACTTTGGCAGGTGTGCGACGCCTTGGCGTTGACTATGGGAGAATGCGGCTTTGGGGCTCCGCACTTTTTATCTCGGCCAACATCGCCGGAGGACTTGTGGTCGCCGAGTATGGGGGGGCGAGTGTTCTCTACATGGTTCTCACGACAATGTTTTGTACAGCTGTTGCGGCACATGGCCTTCCACGGCGTACCGGATGGTCGCGCGGCGGGGCGTTGCCTCCAACGGGTTGCGAAGTTAACAATACCGAACAGGAGGATTCACAAGCCGCTGCGCATGCCGGCTGGCGTGACATGTTGAAACTCCTTGGGCGACCCTGGTTCGTTGCGGTGCTGATTGCGGCGGGGCTGATCCAAGGTTCCCATGCCGTGTACTATTCGTTCAGCGCTTTGCATTGGGAGGCGCAGGGTATAACCGAAAGTTGGATCGGTCTGCTCTGGGCACTTGGTGTCGCCGCCGAAATTGTCCTGTTCGCTTGCTCCGGCTGGATGCTGGCTGTTTTTGGTGCCATCGGCATGCTCGTGCTTGGGGGGTGCGCCGCCTTCCTCCGGTGGCTTGGAATGGCGTTGGATCCAAGTTTCGCCATGTTGTTCCCACTGCAATGCTTGCACGCATTTTCGTTCGGGGCCACGTATCTTGGCGCCCTCAACCTTGTACAGTCGCGCGTCAGCGAGCACAACTCTGGCATGGCCCAGTCGATTCACGCTGCCGTCAGTGGTGGTGTATTTATGGGTATAATGACACTCCTCGCGGGGGTTGTTTTTGCAGTGTATGGTGGGCGTAGTTTCCTCCTAATGGCTGTTGCTGCCGGGGCCGGCATTTTGGTTGCTGCCGCAACTTTGAGGCTCAGTGATGGCTAGTCTATAGCAAGAGCAAAAAAAGACGCGCGGTTCTGGGGGATGAACCGCGCGCGGCGCTCGAGATTCGGTGTGGCCCGGTCCGGGGAGAGAAGACTCGGGGGGACTGGGGGGCTGAAGATCCGAGACTGGCCGAACCGAGCCAAACCGTTGATAATATCTATGTAGCGAGCTTTTGGGGCGGATGCGGGGTCAGATATTGGCGTTTCCGTGAAATTTGTTGCCCAGTGTTACAGTTTGTTCATAATTTTATGTTCCGCGGTCGTAGACCTTCTTTTGGGCCAATCGAGGTTCGATCCCGCGCATGATGACCAGTTCCTGATCCCTCCGAGCCAAAGGCACGAGCGCACAACCGGGCAGTCGGGACTTGCAATCGACGCGTTTCAACTAGATCATGTTACATGAACGCAATGTGAAGGAGGCGCCGGTGAGCGATCTCGAACCGATAATATTGCGCCCGGTTTTGTCGGGCGCTTCGACTCCGCTACGTTCTGGACCACAGATGTCCGGACGGAACTATCGGCCGGTGAGTTTCACCCGCCAAGAACTTCAGGACATTTTGAATGTTTACGGCCGTCAGGTCGCCTCGGGAGAATGGCGGGACTATGCCATCGATATGGAGCGCGACAAGGCGACGTTCTCAATTTTCCGCCGAACCAGCGAGATGCCGCTTTACCGTATTGAGAAAAACCCTCGGCTAACACGCAAGCAAGGTGCATTCAGCGTGGTTGCTGCGACAGGCCAGATATTGCGCCGTGGCGCTGATCTCAAGCGCGTGCTCGGTGTGATCGACAAGCGCCTGTGTCTTGTTGAGTAAATGTTCGGCCGACGGTCTCGCCGGAATGATCCAATATGTTGAACATCGATCCTCAGGTCTCAGTCTCGGGTCGACCGGGGCCTCACCTGGCGATCGCCCTGTTTCGATGAGGAACGTGTCCTAATCCTCACACCGTGAAGGAGACCGTCTCTGCCGAAATTTGGAACGGGGACGTGAGATGACGTTTCGCCTTCATCGAGTTTAGTCCGTTTTACGCGAACCACAGGACGGAATTAAAAAGGGCCCCGAAGGGCCCTCACTCATTCTCCGATCGGAAGAAAACGACAGCGAAATGCGTCATATCTGCCATTCGCTTTAACTGAAGTTGGATTACTCGCGATTACCAAACAACTGAAGCAGCATCATGAACATGTTGATGAAGTCCAGATAGAGGCTCAATGCCCCCATGATTGCTGTCTTCGCGGCCAGTTCGGCGTTGCCAGCAACTTGGTAGTAGCCATCCTTGATGCGCTGTGTGTCGTAAGCCGTCAAGCCAGCGAACACGAGGACACCGATCACAGAGATCGCAAATTGCATTGCGCTTGATTGGAAAAATATATTGACCAGGCTAGCTAGGATAATGCCGATCAGGCCCATGAACAGGAATGAACCCCAACCTGACAAATCTTTCTTGGTCGTGTATCCATATAGGCTAAGACCAGCGAACGCCGCTGCAGTGATGAAGAACACCTGGACGATCGACTGACCAGTGTAGATCAAGAAAATTGAAGAAAGTGATGCGCCCATTGCTGCGGCAAATAGCCAGTAGGAAATCTGCGCGGCCCCGACGCTCATCTTGTAAACACGAAACGACAGGAAAAACACAAATCCCAACGGCGCGAGCATAATAACCCACTTCAGGGGAGACGCGAACAACGTTTGACCGAATTGAGTCAGTGTTTTCGCACCCGTCTGCGGATCAACGACGACGGCCTGTGTGAAGAGCAGATATGCGACGATGCCCGTTACCGCGACTCCAGCCGCCATGTAGTTGTAGACGGAGAGCATGTATGAGCGCAGGCCCTCGTCGACAACTGCGCCTTCCCGTGCACGCGCGCCGGTCGCAGCGTATTGGTTGTCAAACTGAGACATAGTTCCCTATTCCTTCGACTGGTTCGCCATTTTTTGACTGGTCCAACTCACAATATGTCGTTACCGGCGCCCAATATCAAGGGCGACAGTTGACGCTTTGAGTTTGTTGAAGTGACAATTTGGGGCAGGAAAATCAAGCCTTATCAGTCAGCTCACCAAAGGTTGTTCGTATTGCTATCGCAGAAATTGTGGTCTGACGTCGTAACACGTGTCGTTATACACGTGCCGACTTGATCTTATCGATGGTCCGATGGTGCTTCGCCTGGATGGCGATTATGCGATCATGGCGCCGCAATTTCCGGTAGCAGATCTGACCGAGGAGGTACTTATGCCCCGACTGTTCACTGCGATCCCGATTCCGGAAGATATTCGTGCCGATCTGTCGCTTCATCAAGAACCTTTGGCCGGGGCGAGATGGCTTGCAAGTGAAGACTATCACCTCACGCTTCGTTTTATTGGTGACGTTGATAATCCGATGGCGCGGGAGTTCGCCGACTTTCTAAGCCGTATCGAGATCAACGTTTTCGACATGAGATTGGTCGGTTTTGACGCATTCGGCGGGAATGAGCCCCGGACTTTGTGGGCCGGGATAGAGGCAGATCAAACACTGCGCGCCTTGCAGCGTGCCAACGAAACTGCAGCGCGTGCCGCTGGTCTCAAGCCTGAGAAGCAGCAATTCAGGCCCCACGTCACCGTAGCCCGACTCAGGCACGCTCGAGTAGAGGCGCTTTCAAAATATCTTGAGCGCCACGGCGGATACCGCTCATCAACGTTTGTTGTCGATCACTTTGTCCTGCTGTCATCTAAACCGCGGTCCGGCGGCGGACCATATGTTGTTGAGGAACGATTTCCACTCGTAGCAGGTGAGTGGGATAACCTTGAAGACGCGCAAGCTATTTGGGCCGGCGAAGAGGAGACAGGTGGATGGTAGAGAGATTGCAAGGCGATATGCGTACGCGCGCACTGGAAGAGATTTCGTCGTGGCAGGTTGTTGACGGTCGCGATGCCATATTCAAGACTTTTCGCTTCAATGACTTTAGTTCGGCATTTGGCTTCATGATGCGTGTCGCTCTCGCCGCCGAAAAAACAGATCATCATCCCGAATGGTTTAATGTCTACAATAGAGTTGACGTAACTCTCGCCACTCACGACGCAGGGGGGGTTACTGAAAAGGATATCGCCTTGGCGAAAGAGATGGATCGGCTGGCTAGTAGCTAAGGCTCGTTCAGCCTAGTTAGGGTCAAGGGTAGGGTTAGGGTTGGATACGGTTCGACAACGCTGCATACGGCACCAATTACGGTTGTTCTTGCAGCTTCGGTCGTAGCTAACACCTAGCCGAGTATCTGCTTTAACGCAGTCAGTTGTTGAAGCAACTGTTTTATCTCAGGAATAGCCTTTTGATCGAGACCTAGCATCATCACAAAGAGCGT
>JBPCWA010000333.1:0-2509 GCA_051009975.1 Hyphomicrobiaceae bacterium | reverse complement strand
CCAAATCATCATCTCTAAATTCGTGGAGCTTTGCTGCGAGGTCTGCAGGGGATGATCACGACTGGTGGATACCATCCATTCCGTACTTCCAATGACAGCTTCTGGCCCATCTCGGGCGTCGAGTGCTGCACCTGCTTACGTCCGTTATTGAGCACAGAACGGTCATAGATTGCTGCAGTTGCTCAGGTTTTCTTGTGACCCGGAACAGATGTTTCTCCGGTGCGTAACACGAGCGATATGTGGTATCTGCACGAGGCCAAATTGTTATCTTGCCCAAGGGATCCACTAACGGAATCGATTTGGCCTTCCGTATTCGACTGCAAGAAAATTTGGGCGGATTTCAATGGGACCCGCAATCCAACAAAGAGAAGGAAGGAGAATGCAGGTGCGTAAGGCGACCTATCTGTTTACGGTTCTTGCAGTGGTCACGCTTGGGATCATGCCCCCGGGCGCACGGGCGGCAGAGTTTAACCTGAAGAAGGCTAACACAAACGAGCGCATGACCTACCACCGCGCAATTGATGCCGCTGTGTGGGCAATGCCACTGATGAATTTCAAGTTCTACCGGGATGCACTCGCACGCGCCGGTGTGGGGCCTGGCGACGTCGGCTATTTCTCGAAGCTCCAAGACTGGAGGTTCCAGACAGCGACCCCGAACAATACGACACCGTACATTCTGACCTACTGGAACTTCAAGGATGGGCCCGTTGTGGTCGAAATGCCCCCCGCGACAGGGGAGGTCGGAATATTTGGGACGATCATGGATGCCTGGCAGCGGCCACTTGATGATGTGGGCGCTAAGGGGCGCGATCAGGGCCTTGGTGCGAAGTACCTGCTTGTGCCGCCGAACTACGACGGGAAACTCCTCCCGAACGCTTTGGTCTACGAGCAGAAAACCTACTACGGCTGGACGGCCTTGCGCCCGATCATGGCAGGGGGAGCAACCCCGGAGAATCTAGCCAAGGCGACCGAACTCACAAAGCAGATCAAAATCTACCCGCTTTCCGAGGCAGAAAACCCGCCGAATATGAAGTTCGTCGATCTCTACGGCAAGCTGTTGGAGATGACGCCGAAGATGGACGGGAACATATACCGGCATATCCACGAGATGATCGAGGAAGAGGTCGTGCTGGGTCGTGACCTCGGCATGATGGGGTCGCTGGCCCGCATCGGTATCAAGAAAGGAGAGCCCTTTAAGCCAGATGCGAAATTGCAGGCTATCTTTGATCAAGCCGGTCCCGAAGCGCTTCAGTTTATGATTGAGCAATACCACCGCAACTTGAACCCCTGGATGTGGGAAGGCAAGAAGTGGTCTCAGTTGGTGCCATCCGCCGCTCGCGAGACGGATTGGAGTTGGGAGTTCCCTTCCTATTACGACTTTCATGCCCGCGGTGCGACGTACTACGCGATTATCACCAGCGTTAAGAATTACGGTAGTGCGACTTTCTATCTCGATTTAGCCGAGACCGCAGACGATGAATGGCTCGACGGTGGCAAGAACTACAAGCTCACCGTTCCACCGAACGTACCGGTACGCGATTTCTGGGCCATTACGACCTACGATCTGGAGTCGGCCTCTTACATCCGCAATATCGAGAAGAGCAGTATCGACTCCACCATGAAGGAGGTCAAAAAGAACCCTGACGGTTCGGTGACGATCTATTTTGGGCCCAAGCCGGAGAAGGGCAAGGAAAACAACTGGCTTCGCACTGACCCGAAAAGGCGCTTTTTTCTGATTGCCCGCTTTTACGGTCCAGAACCGAAGCTGTTCGATGGGAGCTTCGAGCTGAACGACATCGAGTTGGTGAAATAGGCGCAATACGACCTAGCTCACAGAAAAAACACACGTCGCACGTGGCAGTGCGCTCGCACTGTCGCAAGCGTCTTATGTCAATCATATAGAGTTCGCATCAAACTACCTGCTTCCGTGCTTAAGCTCTCGGTCGGACCTGAGGTGTGGTATTTTCGAATGTCTGTTCATGGCCCATCTCAGACGTCTCTTGCTGCACCTGCTCACGTCCGCTTCCAGGGGCAAACCGGCCGTAGGTTGCTGCAGTTGCTCAGGTCTGCGTGTGACCCTTTTCGTCCCTAAGCACGTACAAGATCGAAGGTCGGAGAGATAGCGGTTTGATCAATCAACGAACGAACGGAGTGCCATTTCTGGAGACTGCCCAGGCCAAAAATTCGAAGTCACATTTTTTGGAACACACAATAAAGGGCCGTTTCACCAAGACCTGCGAAAAATTCTCCTGTGGTCCTCTCAACGGTTCGTATCAACCCTCGACCTTGGAGTTCAATGAACTTCTTTTCGAACCCACCAACGGTCCAGAGATCCGTGTGAACCGTGCAGCCGAAAAAACCGCCACTGCTCAAAACACGAACGAGTTCCGGGATTGGCTCGCAACCAACATGGCCGAGTGTGAAAGTGCCCGACGAAATAATAGCATCATAACTTGAGGACATAAGATCGAGAGGTTCGGTTATGTCTGCCTCGATCAGCCTGCGATAG
>JBPCWA010000332.1:0-4377 GCA_051009975.1 Hyphomicrobiaceae bacterium | reverse complement strand
ATGGGAGATCTAGAGCACAGATTGATTAGCTCTATGGAGAGCGGGCCTCGAAGCAAAGCATAAACATCGAGAGCAATTGTTGCATGGCTCGACGTAAGGCCCCGACAGCTGACCCGCAACAGCTGGTCACCTAGTGAGATTCAATGACTCATGAATAGACGTCTGCTTTGCATGCGGAAGCGGACGTAAGCAGGTGCAGCAAGACACGTCCAAGATGGGCCAACAGCGGTCGTTACTAAGCGCGGATGCGCACTCTCGTCTGGGCATGTCACATCCAGTCCAATCGGCCGAATTCGGGCGGTCAGCCAACGAACTAAGTCGTTGAAATCCATTCTGTGGCATTTTTCACTTTTCGGCAGCTTCAGCTGAATCTGACTTGATGTGACAACGCCGCAGATGACAATGGTAGGCGCCCAAAACTGCCGGGGCTGATTGCAGGTGAATGTGGATAGAAGCGAGCAAAGACTGACCGACTTGACCCAACCGACGCGCGCGGGCGCATTGCCGGCGCGATTACAGCATCTCATTGCGGTGCAGGAAGGTGAAAGTGAAAAGCTAATCGGCTGGGTGCAGTTGATAATCGTCGGGATATGGGCAGCGCTTTATCTGGTCGCGCGCCGGCCAGTGGATGCACCGATGTTTATGTTGGCGGACCCGGTGCCGCTGGCGCTTGTTTGTTACTTACTGTTTACCATAGGGCGACTCTATTTGGCCCATAAGGGCCCGCTTCCAGGCCCTATCCTGGTGCTATCGATTTTCGCCGATATCGGACTTCTCCTGTGGCTGATCTGGTCGTTTCACGGCCAATATGGGCAGCCGGCGGCATTTTCACTGAAGGTGCCCACGTTCACTTACATCTTCATCTTTATTGCGCTGCGAGCGTTGCGCTTCGATCACCGGCTAGTGTGGACGGTGGGACTGGCGGCAGCAGTAGGTTGGGTGATGTTGGTGCTTCTTGTGCTAGATCAAAGTGAGCCCAATGTTATTACACGCAGCTTTACCGCCTACATCGGTGGCAATAAGGTACTTCTGGGAGCCGAATTCGACAAGGTTGTTGCAATACTCCTGGTTGCCGGAGTACTTGCTCTTGCCGTGAAGCGCGGGCGTGAGGTTTTGGTCACCGCAGTGCGCGAGCAGGTAGACGGGCGCGATATCCGCCGATTCCTTGCTGGTGGTGTCGCAAAAGCCATCGCCAATTCCGAGCAGACCATCGAGGCTGGCCAGGCAGTCGAGCGACAAGCAGCAATCATGATGCTTGATATTCGCGGGTTTAGTGCGTTTTCCAAGCAAGTCGAACCACGTGAAATCGTGGAAATGCTCACATCGCTACATGCTCGTCTAATCCCCATTGTGGAGGCCCATGGTGGCGTAGTCGACAAATTTCTTGGCGATGGAGTGATGGTTACATTCGGGGCGGTAGAGCCATCAGAAACAGCGGTTGCCGATGGCCTGCGCGCGATGGACGCCGTGATGATAGAGGCGACGGCGTGGCGCAACGACCTCAACGAAAGAACTGTGTTGGCGGATCTAGATGTTAATGGTGCGCTGACCGCCGGTCCCGTCGTATTTGCTACGATCGGCAATGCGGATCGATTGGAATATACCGTTATCGGCGAGGCTGTGAATCTGGCAGCGAAATTGGAAAAGCACAATAAGTCAGAAGCGACCCGCGCGCTGGTATCGACCAATTGTTATTCCCTGGCGGCGGCACAAGGATACGTCTATCCGGACCGCAGCAGACCGGTGCCCGAGCTGCGGTCGCGACGGCAGGTTGCCGGTGTTGCTGAAGCCTTGGACGTTTATGTGATCGGCAAGTGAACCGCGCACCACAAGGCTGTTGCGATGCTCGCCTTCCCTTTGCGCTGATGAACCGCCGGGACCTTGTCCAATTAACATCCATGGATCGCAGTTGATCCAGGGCTCTCCAATTTCAAGCTGCCGCTGTCACGTCTTGCCATCTCTTGATCGCAGCAGAACGGAACTGCCGAATTGACTAAAGCGACAAGCGGATCGATCCGGGTGACATTGCACCTGCTCACGGCCGAGATGGGTCAAAAGCAGACCTGAGCACGTGCAGCAGACCACGTCCGCTTTGCCCCCGGAAGCAGACGTGAGCAGGCGCAGCAATCTACGTCCGAGATGGGCCACAAGCGGTCGTGACTGCCACTGCGAGTGGTGCGACGCAGAAGGCTAGGTTCTTTCATTCATGCGGACGTTGCTCGTCAGTGCGCTGCCGGACAAAAGGAGCGAAAGCTCAAAGGTCCCCGATAGTACGGCCAGACGGCGTGCTGGATGATCTCTACTGGAAAGCGATGGCAGCGATTGCTCATAGATACCACACAAGGCCAAAGCCAAGCGTTAGTGTGACAATACCTTTCGTGACCGCTCCGATTAAGGCGCGAAGAGGCAGCGCATCGTCGCCGCCTTTTTCAGCCTGCATACCAATCAAGCAGCTCGCGACCAACGGAGCAGTGACGACTGAAATAGAGGACGAACGGCCAACATCCTTCACGCAATTTGCTGAGCTTTCGTCTGCTGGTGTAGCCTGAAGACAGTCCTCAAAAAATGTAACCGGGCCCTGGGCTGCCCAAGGGGGAGAAAATGTCCCTTGCAACTAGTTCTCTGTTGGCTGCGGTTTGCATCACCGGCGTCTTTTCGGGGGGGGATTGTATTGTTTCTATGGCGAGGCGTGGAGTGAAGTTCAACAACATTAATTTCACCATACTGGAGCTGTGGGCACTGGCAATCTGTATGGCTGCTATTGTTGCGTTGCTAAACATCCCCCCGGAGAGCTGGCGGTCGTCGCGTTAATTGAGTTGGGTTTTGACATGGAATATTTGGTTGGCTTGTCGGATTCCGGCGTCATGGTCAGAATTGCAAAGAAGCCCATGTTGTAGGCCGCGAAGAACCCGAGCAGACGCACACCGGAGGCCCTCGTCCAAAGCCACCCAATTTCGCCGATGTCGAGCTTTGCCTGCCTTGCGGTGTTGATGCGCGGAATTCGTGCGACAAAGAAAATAAAGACAATGCCGATGGCTAGCGCCGACAGGGCCATGATCTTTAATGTTGTGCGCCACCCAGTATGGCTCAAAAGATAACTGGCAAAGATCAGGGCAAAGACCTGCGCGAGGAAGCCACCGATCGCGTGGACACCGATCGCATAGACGCGCTCCGCTTGTAGTGCTGCGCAGGTACGCCGGTGGCAACGGGCTGCCAGGCCGGATCACCGGCCCCGCCAATCGCGATCAATATCGCAATGGCCCAAAAACCTTCGGCCTGCGACGCGGCTAGGCAACCGAGACCGACCCAGAAAACGTCGCCAGCAGCAGGTGGCCTCGATTGGCAACTCGGCCGGCGGCGATGCCGGCTGGAAGATTGGCGATGGCCGCACCACCGATGTGGAGCGCAAACAGAAGCCCGATTGAGATCGGTGACAGGCGAAGCGAAGCCCCCAAATGGGGATAATCAGGATCATGCTGACGGGGCAAGATCGTTCGAAAAGTGCCCGCGCGCGAACACGGCGAGCAGCAGTGAGCGTTTCGCTATGCGTTCCGTTCGCTCGCACATCGATCGCTGTGTCGGTCTCACCTAAGAGACGCTTGAGCTTCGCGCTCGCGTAGCTCTTGACCTTCGAGCTGAGTAATGGCGTTGTTTACTCCAACATGCTTAGGCGCCTGACGCAGCTATGATCGCCTCGCGGGTAATTGGCAAATGGCGAACGCGAACGCCCAGGGCACTCCGAACAGCATTTCCAATTGCCGCCGCCGTCGGGCCCTGTGAAGCTTCCGCACATCCTAGAGGGGGCTGAGCGGGCTGGTTGGCAAGTGTGACCTTGACCTGAGGCGTCTCCGAAAACTTGAGAATTGGATAGTCGCCCCAATCAACCGTCGCCACTGCGCCTTCTTCAAATGTCAGTGCTTCTTTCAGCGTCCAGCTTGCCGATTGGACGATGCCGCCTTCGATCTGGTTGATGACACCATCAGGATTTACAATTTCACCCGTATCAACGTGTGACCAGGCGTGCGTAATGCGCACTTCCTCGTCAACTTCGATACGCGCGATTACCGCGCAGTAGGCCGCCGTGTTCTTGTACCGCGCATACCCGATACCGTAACCGCTCCCGTCACGGGCGCGCGCATTATTCCAGTCCGCCAGCTTAGCCGCACCTTCGATCGTTGACCGCGCCCGTTCGTCATCAAGATGTGAGAGGCGAAACTCTATCGGATCTATCTCAAGGGACACCGCGATATCATCCATCAGGGTTTCGATGGCATATACATTGGTGAAAGCACCAAGACCGCGAAGCGATGACGTCCGATAGGGAAGTTCGTGTACTAAACGCTTCTCGATTTTGAGATTCGGTATCGTGTACGGCGG
>JBPCWA010000331.1:0-8265 GCA_051009975.1 Hyphomicrobiaceae bacterium | reverse complement strand
GGGAATCGACAGAGGTGTGAGGATATTTGCACTTCATTTCCTGACGCCGGTCAATGAGCATTATACGATCGATCGCTGCAGCGTATTGGAACTCATGGTCACCGTCGTACCACTGGTTGTGCTCTGGTGGCTAGCCTGCGCAGCGTTGTCTGTCAGCCTCTGGTTGACATTTGCGATTGCAGTACTTGCATCTGGTTTCCTGGTTCGTCTGTTCATGATTCAGCACGATTGCGGACACGGTGCATTCTTTCGCCGGCGCGCGATTAACGACTGGGTCGGGCGGATCATTGGCGTGGTGACGCTAACACCATACGACGTCTGGAGGCGTAGCCACGCCATCCACCACGCAACCACGGGAAACCTGGACCAGCGCGGCATTGGCGACATCACTACTCTGACCGTAAGGGAATACCAGGCGCGGCCGTGGTGGCGACGGATGCTCTATCGCCTCTATCGCAATCCCGTAGTCATGTTCGGGATTGGTCCAGCATACCTCTTCATCGTTCAAAACCGACTGCCTTTAGGCTTCATGCTTGCGGGCTCGCGATATTGGATAAGCGCAATGCTAACCAACATGGCGATTGCCGCGGCGGCTGTCCTGCTGATCTACTTCGTTGGTCTCGGCCCGTTTTTGATGGTGCACTTGCCCATAGTTCTCTTTGCCTCCTCCATTGGCGTTTGGCTGTTCTACGTACAGCATCAGTTCGAAGACACTGTCTGGGCGGCTGAATCAGATTGGAATTTCCACGATGCGGCGCTCCACGGTAGCTCTCACTACGATTTGCCTGCGGTGCTCCGTTGGTTCACCGCCAATATCGGAATGCACCATGTGCATCACCTATGCAGTAGGATCCCCTACTACCGCCTGCCAGCAGTACTGCATGACTATCCGGAATTGGCCGACGTAACGCGGTTCACATTGAAGCAGAGCCTCGCGAGCGTGCGTCTGCGTCTTTGGGACGAAACTCACCAGAAGTTGGTATCCTTCAGGGAAGCGCGCAAATCAGCGGCATGCACCGACTAACGAGCAGATCAGCAATCATGCAGACAGTATTGCCATCAGAAGTTACCGCTTGACACGGCACGATTGTAATCCGAGAGGGGCAACCGCGGCCCGACTTTAGGACCCTTGTAGCATCAGATTGCCTTCCGAATAGAGGCGGAAGGATGCCGCTTGCGCAACGCCAGTCCATTGTCTCGGCCAGCCCATCTCGCTTTCGCCTGCCGTTCTGCGATCCGAAGCGAGGTGCTTTCTATCTATGCGGTGCACTTGCACAAGGCGACGATAGTTATTGCGCGTATCACATGAAGATCGCCTATGTGCCGACGTCAAACCCGAAGCGAGCAGCTTAGACGTATCCCGGCCCTCATCGCGGCGCTTTGAGCTAGAAAGCGACCATTAGGATTAGCTAATAAATGCACTCCTCAGACAAAATCCCGCATCGCGATGCCGGTGGGACTACGTCACCGGTTTACTGCGAACCTCGGGACTGGCGGATTGTTTGGGTGAACGCTGCGAACTGAGTTTGTCCTTTGAGGGCACTGCCGCCGAGGCGGCCTTTGCTGCAATTAATGTAGGCGCGACTATCCGCATAGCCAAGGAGCGGGGCGCACAAGCAGCAGATCTTGAAGCAATCGAGGAAAGTGTGGCGACCGCATTAGCGGCTGTTTGGATTTGGTGGTTCATTGCAAGTTCCGGCGGTGGTGAACGTGTTTAACGCCCACAAGTCGTAGCGGCCTGCTCAACCGAAACGATTGTCGGCCTCGCGCTGGGGTAATCGGTTCACAAAACGGCATTGACCCAGACGGCTGTCTGCGACATTTTGCGGGTATCGTGGTGATTTGGCCGGCCGGCTTGCAGCCACTTTAAACAACTCGCTAAAGGGCCGTCGGGCGGAAGCAAAGCCTCGGGCACCGGCCGCGATAGGCGCGAGCCAGCGTTTTTTTGCTATGCGATGAGTGAGCCGCCTATGCCGATCCGCATTCCCGATGCCTTGCCCGGTCGTGCCGCCCTGGTGCGTGAGGGCGTCATGGTCATGGACGAGACGACGGCCACGCGCCAGGATATTCGCCCGCTACAGATCGGCCTCCTAAACCTGATGCCAAACAAGGTCGTCACGGAAACGCAAATCGCACGGTTGGTCGGCGCAACGCCGCTGCAGGTTGACCTAACTCTTGTGCGCATCGGCAGCCACACGGCCAAGAACACCACTGAGGATCACCTGATCGCTTTCTATCAGACCTGGGAAGAGGTCAAAAACCGCAAGTTTGACGGCTTCATCATCACCGGCGCGCCGGTCGAGACGCTCCCGTTCCAGGACGTGACCTATTGGCGCGAACTAACGCGCATCTTCGACTGGACCGAGACGAACGTGCACTCGACGTTCGTCATCTGCTGGGGCGCGATGGCGGCCGCGTGGCACTTCCACCAGATCCCGAAATACACGCTCGAAGAGAAAGTGTTCGGCGTGTACCGGCATCGCAATCTTTATCCCGCGTCGCCTTATCTCGCCGGCTTCTCCGACGACTTCTCGGTGTCGGTGTCGCGCTGGACGGAGGTGCGCCGCGCCGACATCTGCGCTGAGATGGGGCTCGAGGTGCTGATGGAATCGGACGAGGCCGGTCTCTGCCTGATCGCCGAGGAGCGCTGCAACCGGCTCTACATGTTCAACCACATCGAGTACGATTCGACTACGCTCGCCGACGAGTACTTCCGCGACATCAAGGCGGGCACGACGATCAAGGTGCCGCACGGCTACTTTCCGGGCGACGACCCGGCCAGGCAGCCGGTAAACCGATGGCGCAGCCACGCCTTCCTCCTGTTCGGCAACTGGATCAACTGCACCTACCAGACTGCACCATTTGATTTGAACGAGATCGGCAAGGGCCGGACGAAGGCTCTCCCCTCCTCAGGCACCTAGACCAGCTGCTGCACCGAGCACCAATGCTCCTGCTAGGTTTCGGGTGCCGAACTGATTAGTTGCGACGGTCGCAATTGCCCTCGAGCCGTGCCAGTCTGACAGGGCGTGTCCGCTCTACCCAGGTACTTTGAACCTCAATAGACTCTGCGATTTCGAGCGCGTCATCGACCTCAATTCCCAGATATCGGACGGTACTTTCAATCTTGGCGTGGCCCCGCAGCAGCTGAGTCGCCCTCAAATTGCCGGTTCGTTTGTAAATCAATATCGCTCTCGTCCGGCGGAGCGAGTGGGTCCCATATAGCGCAGGGTCGAGCCCCAAAGCTGAACTGGTAAAGTCTCCGACCATGGCCGACAAAACAGCAGCTATAAAGAAACTCCGGCCGATTGCAGACCTCGTCACGACACTAGCCCTTACGATAGAAGCCCAGCGTCCCGGGTGATCGTTTCGCAAATAGCTCCTTCAGGTCGTTCGGCGCCGTCATAGGATATGACTTCTTTCACGACGAACGGTGATGTCATTGCCCGTAGAATGGCACTGTAGTTCGGTTGAAACCTGAATTCGCTGCCAATTGTCAACCGACCGGACGTCGGTCTGACAACGAGATGGTCGCTGCTGGCGGCGACGATATTCAAACCTGCAGGGGGTTGAATGCCTGCCACATCGATATCTTGGTGTCCCGCCGCCAGGATTGCCTGATCCAACCCGCACTCATCCTTGCGAATCGTAGTTTGACCAAAGGTGCTATATCCGATTTCACCCCAAGGCATCGTGGGCTTTAATTTTGATTCAATCACTTCGGCTACAAATGTGATTGCATCTTTGTGGAGCCCTCTGATCGATTTGCGTTGTAATGGATCTTGACCCAACAAAATCGATTCACCCAATCGGAGATTATTGACCCGCCCTATCTGCGGCGCGCTGAATGCCCACTTCAAATTGCTGGAATTGCCTCCCGTCACCGTACTTAACCGAATTTGGAATTCAGACTCAATAGCGTCAGCCAAATCCGACAAGGCAGTCATGTTCTTGGAATCTGGCGTCACGCCGCTGCGGCAAGCCAGGTTCGTTCCGATACCTTCTAGAATAATATTGGGAAGGCGAAGGGTCTGGAGGACAACGCTTGCCAGGTTTGCAGGCATTATGCCTTCGCGCAAATCGCCAAGTTCCACCATCAACACAACCCCATGCATCTTGTCCAATGCTGCCGCGACAGCCGACAGCTTGGCAATCACTTCAGGTTCCGTGTTAAAGCTCAGATCCGCTGATCTGACAACGCGCTCGGCCTGGCTGAGCAGCGGGGAGCGGATAAGGATCATCTGCGCAGTTACAAGATTGAGGCGCATGGACTCGATATTCTCGATTCGTGCGTCCCCAAGTGCACACACGCCGGCATCAACCAGGACTCGGGCCATCGCAGGCAGACCAAGAAATGCTTTGGTGATTCCGGTCGTGGTAATGCCGCGCTGCCCTAGACGCTCGACAAGTACCCGAGTGTTGTGGCTTATCTTGGTGAGATTGATTTCTAATCTGGGTGCAGTCATTGCACGGATTTATTGAGATTTTCCCGCAATTGCGGATATGCCTTCACAACCATCTCGATTAGACGATCTGGAGGATCTCGAAGGGGGGCTGTTGCAGGAATGCCAAGTTCACGCCGATACTGTACACTAGCGCGCTTAACCTCTTCATCACTCATGTTTTCATGATTGATTGCCAGGCCAATGACGTGTGTATCGGCAAAGCACTCGATAAGCTTGATTTCTTCTGCTGCATTCGGCATCGCCATGTCTTCAAAGTCGCAACGGTGGACGCGCCTCGGAGCGTGCTGGAGAATGACGCTAGTGGGCTGACTGCCGCGCAGGATGAACGCAGAGGTCGAAAAGGCTGGATGGCTTAGGGCACCCTGGCCCTCTATCACGATCAGGTCTGGCCTCTCGCTTTCGAATGCGGTGATTACTGCGGCTTCCAGTTCGCCGGCACAAAACTGTGACGGTATGGCATCGAGGGCAACGCCATATCGAGCACCTTGAATTATGCCGGTCTGGCCGGTGCTTACCATGACGGTCGTTATGCCTCGCTCATTGAGCTCTTTGGTCAATATGGATGCTGTTGTACGCTTGCCGATTGCACAGTCCGTACCGAGGACAGCAATCCGCGGACAAGTCACTTTTGAGATGTGCCCCGTAAACAACTTTAGCTTGGTCTTGGATTGCGGCAGTCGAACATCGAAGATATTTACATTATTCGCTGCGCTGGCTCGGGTGAATTCGTCATCTTCGCTCAGGAATTCGTGTAGCCCACTCACAATGTCCATTCCGAGCCCCATTGCGTCCAGTGCAATGCCCCTTTCCTGCATGGAGAGCATGCCACTCGAAGGCGCCATTCCGTAAATGAAGCAGCTTGGCATTTCTGCGGCTTGGGCAATTGCCTCGGCGAGGTCCCGGCAGATAGGGATCCCGTTCGGTTCGCCGTCAAGCACTACTCCGGCGTCCTGGCCCGTATGACCACTGTCTATAATTGCGATGATCTGGTACTTCTCCGAATGTCGAACTAGGCCATTCGCAGTCTTCCCGTCGGGCTCGCCGAAGTTTGCTTCGCAGTAAACGATTGCCGTAGCAGAGCCACGTGGCTTACGCTTTTGGCGCTGTCTCAAGCTTACCTGCTTCGGAGCGCTTTGAATTCCTTCACCATTATTGCTACTTGATGGGATCGATCCGAGACGATCTATCTTAAATGCCTGTCCGCCGAGCAACCCATTCGCGTTGGCCGCGCCATTGTCCGACAGCCTGGTCATGCCGGTAGTCGCTGATGCGGGAACCCCATTTCGTCGATAGTCTTCTGCATCAGCAATGTTTCTCTCACTCTCTACGATCGCAGCCAGCAGCCGTTTCTCCAGCGCATCTTGTTGAATCTTCATTTCACGTACATTTGCACGTAGCTCTTCAAGTTGCTTACGGCGCAAGACCTCCACTCTTTGAGCCGCAATAATGCGATGCTTCTCCAGGTCGACCGGGTTGTCGGTCATTGTGAATGACTTTCTATCTTGAGGTCACGGGTTCTGCGAGTCGATCAGAACGACGGTTCATGGCTCAATGCATTGGTCGTCACGCCTTTGGTAAGGTCGGTCACATTCCCAGCCACTGCCTGAGTAATTGAGGTGTGAATTTTGGGGCCGATTACACTGCTACGCAAACTTAGCCAGTCGCCCGGAAGCCTCGCTCACATTCCCAACCTGCACCGCAGGGTGAATTGACGACAAAAGCGTTTTTAGGGACGACAACTGCCAAGCGTTCGTCGGCTACCTTCCGATATCCGCGCTTGCATCGCCAGCCATTGCCATGGCAATCGAGATATCCGTTTTCCGGGATCACGACCTTGTTGCAGCGCTCTCCCGAAGCAACGTGTCCACGTTGGCACTCCCAACTTCGACCGAACGAAGCGCCGGTGGCAAATGCATGCTTCGGGATCGCGATCTTGACGCAACGATTTTCGACGCGCTTGAAGCCGCACGCACATTCCCAGCCTTCGGCTTGTGGGTTCTTTCGGGCGTTGTCGGGAAACCGATTGAATTGAGCTTCGGCAACGGAGCCGGCGATCGTTGTTCCGAGAAACAAAAAAGCTAAAGCAGCGCACTTCAACAGCGATTTTTTGAGGCGCGGAGACATATCCATAATTGCTCCTTCAAGCGTAGTTTTTGACCACTTAAGCGTGCTCTTCGCTTCGGTGGTGATTATTGGACCCAATCGTAACGCAAATCCCAACCTTGCGGTTTCACACGGCCTGGCCGAACGGAAGCGCATATTGCAACGGAGATTTCGTGTGCGATCAGATAAGGCTCAGACGTCTCTGGCCGAGAGAACGCAAGTGTAGCTACCTTTCGGACCGAGCGCGTAAACGCGATCGGCCACGTCATGGAGAGCGTCTCGGACACTATCAAATGCTTCGAGGAACTCATCTTCGGTTACTGGTTTCGACTTGGCCAAGCGCCGGACTGCTTCGCATTCCACGAAGAAGGAGATCTCAATTGCCCCATCGTACGCCCAAAATCTCACCCGCTTGCTGGCCGGATCAAAGCTGCGGCTTTGGTTAGGGAAGCTCAATGTCCGCTTCTGGCGCTTAAACATCAACAGTCCCGCTGAGCCGAAATCTGATCTTCCCTAAAAACGCGTGCGAGGTCGTCCAAGTCGACAACAACGGTCGGCAGGGCTGCAAAGCTGTCAGGCGTCACCCGTCGCGTGAGGTAAGTCTGCAGACGGCGAAAGGCAGGAAACGACAGACCGTCTAGCAGTTCCTCCTCTGTGGCTACATCATAAGTGCCCGCCGCAAACGGCCTCTCGGTCCCTGCTAGCCTAAACGGGCGGACAAAAGTCATGACTCTTCGTACGGTTCGGATCGTCATTGGCGCAATCCGTCAGATCGGGGACGGCCGCACGCAGTGTTCGAAAATTTCAATCGCACTGCCTCCTCCATCGAGATCAGAGCCTAAGATTTTTTCGCTGTCTTGGCGCCGGCAGGGGGCGCAGTAATCGGGGCAGTAGGTTTGGGCGGTTCGGTTGCCAGCGGTGACTGATTTGCATTGCCATCACTTGCAGTTCCGTTTTGTGCATGCCAATCCTTGAATGACAAAGATAACCCCGCAAAACATCGACAATGAATTGTCAGAATCGTATAAATGGTGATCCAGAGCAAAGTTTCAAGGACATTTCCTACGTTTATTTTTCATAAATCACGCTGAACGAGCCAACGATATCGCATCCGCTCCTCACTCACGTTATTATGATTGATGAGTGTTGATTCAAACAGACGCAAATCTGAATTAGTGTTTATTTCATCAATTTTTCCACCTCTATCAACGTCACTCAAAACATTAGTCTATGCGCCCAACTATGGCCTTCTATTATCGACCTCGGTTAATCTACTGGTCAAATATTTTTGTGCGAAAAGGGGATAAGCAAACATTCATCTATGTGACTAAGCGCGACGCTCGTTCAGCTGACCGCAGCGAGCGAGTCGTTTTGAACGCCTTAAGACGCAAATATAAACAAGTTGTCCAGCGCATTATTGTTCATCGACGAATTTGCAAACGCTGCAAATCAAAGAAATCCTGGCAAACGGCAGTGAGAAAATCCTGACTAAGGATCTTGGCACCCATGCATATGCAGCCGTTACGTGACTTTGGCACGCGAAGAAACGGTTGATGTCGCTCTTATTGAAGTGGAAATCTATTCCAGTTTCTAGATGAAAACCCCAGGCAAATGCAAGAGTGAGCATGACAGCCAATTCAAGTGAACAGGCTCTTGCCATGACCAGCTAAGGGCCTTGCGTACAGCCTTTGGCTTGGCT
>JBPCWA010000330.1:0-10524 GCA_051009975.1 Hyphomicrobiaceae bacterium | reverse complement strand
CTGGTGCTCTCTGCACGACCGAAACTCCCACTCACGCAGAAATTTGCGGGATATAAATCCTTGAATATCCTTCACGAACCACGGCCGTGATCTGTTCTGCGCGCCGCTCAACATGCTCTTCAATCAGCGCCAATGCCTTGTCCTTGTTACGCTTTTGAATGGCGTCCAAAATCTCCAAGTGCTCACCGAAAGTCGTCTGCCTACGGTCCTCCATATCAATCCAGCGGACGAACCGAATGCGTTCCTGAATGCTCTCCAGAATACGAACGAGTTCGTCATTACCGGTCAATCTTGCTATTCCGAGATGGAGTGTTTCATCGAACCCTACAAGCGACTCGACATCATGCTGTGACTTGCCCGGCCGTACGCTCTCCAGTGAATTCCGCAAGGCTCTAATGTCCTTTGGATTCGTCCGTTCGCAGGCGAGGCTGACGGTCATCCGCTCAACGGCCAACCGCGCCTCGTAGAGGTCAAAGATCATTTTGGGCTGCAGGGGGCGACAAAAGAAACCTTTGCGGGGCTGAAACGTTAGCAGCCCTTCTGCCGCCAGCCGATTCAAAGCTTCCCTAAGGGGCGTACGACTAGCATTTAGCCGCAAGGCGAGCTCGCTCTCGTTGACACGCTCGTCGGGTTTCAGTGCAAAGCTCACGGCCATGGCCTTCAGCTCCTGGTAGAGCCGATCAACAAAGCCCTCGGGTTGTGCGTCGCGCGCCATGTGCATGTTCCTGATGAGTTTGTCCCAAAGCCAACAACTTCGACCGCCCCCTCTGATAAGGCGTTGACCCTGCGTGTAAAGCTGAATACAGAGTGGAATACAAGATTGTCAACAACGAGTCGACGTGACGCAGAGATCGACGGCGGTTTGAGGTCTTCCCCCCCCTGCAGGCGTGACAAACAGGCGAGCAACTGGACATCATGACAGACAAATCAGCGAATCTTTTAAATGGGGCCGAGGCTATGGTCCGCATGCTAGAGTTGCACGGGGTACGACACATATTTGGTCTATGTGGAGACACGACACTTCCCTTCTACGATGCTCTTTATCGCCTTGATCATGACATGCAACACATTCTCACTCGGGACGAGCGGTCGGCCGCCTACATGGCAGACGGCTATGCCCGCGTCACGAAACGACCAGGCGTTTGCGAAGGGCCTTCGGGGGGCGGCGCGACATACATTCTGCCTGGTCTAGTTGAGGCCAATGAATCATCAATTCCCGTCCTATCTATCACTTCCGATGTATCCGTTTCTTCGCGCGGGCACTATCCATTGACGGAGCTGGACCAGGAGGGGCTTATGCGCCCTTTGACAAAGTGGAACGCAGTCATCAACAAATCAGAGATGCTGCCCGATATGGTCCGAACCGCTTTTCGGAAAATGACGACCGGTCGGCCCGGCGCCACCCATCTCGGCTTCCCAATCGATGTGCAACGGAACCACGTGCAACCTGACGACGTGTGGGCGGATCCACGCTATCGGGAGTATCCCGCCTATGCCGCAGCGCCCGCGGAGGACGATGCCTTAGGTTTACTCGATGCACTTCTGTCCGCCAAGCTGCCGGTCGTCGTGTGCGGGGGCGGTATTGTTCTTTCGGGTGGTGAGACAGAGTTCAAGAATTTCGTTGAAAGATTGGACATCGCTGTTGCCACGACAGTGTCAGGGCAGGGAAGTTTGCCTGAAACGCATCCTAACAACGTCGGTGTTATCGGCTCCAATGGCGGAGTTCCAGCAACAAGAGACCTCGTTTCAGCAGCTGATCTAGTTTTCTTCATCGGATGCCGCGCCGGCTCCGTGACGACCGAACGCTGGCAGGTTCCCGAAAAGGGAACGCGCATTCTGCATTTGGATTCCGACCCTGAAGTCGTCACGGCATCTTATCCGACCGAAGCCGCTATGGTTTGCGATGCAAGATTGGGACTCAAGCTTTTGAATAGAATTCTTGATGACAAATCTTCGCCGCAGACAAGGTTTGATGGAGCGGCCAACGTCGCCCCTGCCAAGGCAAGAAAGTGGGAGGCCTTCTGGCAGCTCGCGAAAAGCCGCGACAGTCCTATCAAGCCCGAAAGAACCATTGCAGCATTGCGCGCCGTTCTGGACGACGACGCGATTGTCGTTGCTGACCCTGGCACACCGTGTCCCTATGTTTCAGCGTTCTATGAGCTTCGTACGGCCGGACGGACGCTTTTCTCGAACCGCGCTCACGGAGCTCTTGGCTATGCGATGTCCGCCGCAATGGGCGCCTGGATAGGGCGACCGCAATGCAAAGTTGTTGCACTCATGGGCGACGGCAGTTTTGGATTCACTTGCGGCGAACTTGAAACCGTTGTGAGGCACAAAATGCCGATCACATTCCTGGTCTTCTCCAATGCCGTCTACGGTTGGATAAAGGCTGGACAACGAGCCGGCTTTGGCGAACGATATTTTTCAGTCGATTTCGACCGCTCCAATCACGCTGCCATCGCAGCGGCATTCGGCCTAAAGTCCTGGCGTGTCGAGGAGCCGGACAAATTGCAGGCAATACTCAAGGAAGCCGTCAATCACGACGGGCCTACACTTGTAGATATTATCAGCCAGCCGCTACACGAAGCGGCTGCGCCAGTTAGCGAGTGGATCGCTTAAGTATGAAAGTTGTCGGACAGAAAATCGAATGCATTCGCGTTCATGTTGTCAATCTGCCGGTTCTCGCCGTTCATGCCCATGGAAGTGGCCAAGTCGCGGGGATCAAAAGCGTGCTAGTCGAAATTCGAACCGACGGTGGCATCACAGGCTGGGGCGAAGCCTCTCCCTGGCCAGTCTTTACCGGGACCGTTGAAAGCAATGTGGCAGCACTCCACCATCACCTGCGACCACATCTCTTGGGCCAAGATCCGGTTCAAGTTGGGAAGCACCTGTCGATGGCCGATCGAGTCATTGTCGGGTGCCCCGAAGCGAAAGCTGCCTTGGAAACCGCGCTGCTCGACATTACCGGACAGCTTGCCGGATTGTCTATTTCCGAATTGGTGGGTGGCCGCCATAGGGACACCGTTCCGTTGAGCTTCTCCGTCGCCAATCCCGACTTTGAAGCGGATCTCGAGGACATCGCTCGACTTTACGAAGACGGAGTCCGAATTTTTAAGCTCAAGACGGGATTTGATGAACACGCCTTCGATCATATGCGGCTGGAGAAGCTACGCAATCTATATGGGAATACTCTAAGCCTTCGAATCGATTACAATCAGGGCCTTCGCGCCTATGATGCGGTGCGGACCCTGCGCAATCTCGAATCCTTCCGGCTCACATTCATCGAGCAGCCGGTAAAAATGCACGAGCACGCCGCGCTCGCCGAGATTACACGAGCAATCGATACACCAATCATGGCAGATGAATCGGTCTTCAATCCGAACGAGGCTCTCGCCGGCGTCTCAATGCGCCTGGCCAACATTTTTGCGCTAAAAATAATGAAGTCGGGCGGCATTCGACGGGCACTCGAAGTTGCAGCAATTGCGCGGTGCGGTGGCATCGACGTCTACGGTGGTTGCATGTTCGAGACCGGTATCGCACATGCGGCTGGCGCGCACCTCATGGCAGCACTCCCCGACCTCCACCTCGGCTGTGAGTTCTATATGTCAACCTATTATATACGGGAGGACATTCTCACGGATCCATTCCCAGTGCGTGACGGCAAGGTCCATGTCCCTCGGGCACCTGGCCTTGGCGTACTTGTCGATCCTGCCCGATTAAAAAAATACCGCACGGATCTCTATGAATGACACAACAATGCGCCACGACTTCGGTCGAAATAGCGATTGGCGGCTTTGGCAATGTTGGCCGTCAGGTCGTGCAAGCAATAGATAGAAGGCCGGAACTCGGCCTGCGAGTGGCCGCTGTGTCTGCTCACAATCTCGCGGAAGCTACCAGACGCGCCTTAGAACTGAACTTAGACGTAGCCGTCGTTCCTGCCAACGAGTTGCCGGATTATGCCAAAGTCGTTGTCGAGTGTGCGACTTACGACAGCTTCCGCTTAATAGTCGAGCCGGCGATTCGTGCGGGAGCGCACGTAATCTGTGTGAGCGCTGGCGCGCTTGGTGTCAATCTTGATCTCCTGGACGTCGCTGAGAAGAGCGGGGGAACAATCCAGATAGCGAGCGGCGCGCTGCCGGGGCTCGATATTCTCCGTGCGGCTCGCGAGGGCAGCATACAATCCGTGAAACTCACGTCTCACATATTACCTCGCTCTCTCGAGCACGAGAGCTACGTGACAGAGCGAAATATCAATTTGGAAAAAGCAGACGTCGCGCCAGTACCGATCTTTTCAGGCAACGCGCGAGAGGCGGCATTGCACTTCCCGCGCCACTTCAATGTTGCCGTTGCCTTGAGTCTGGCAGGTATTGGCCTCGATAGTACGGAGATAGAGGTATTTGCCAATGCCCAAATCCCAGGAACGCGCCATACTGTGAATGTAAAGTCCGACGTTGGCGAATTGGAGATGACTTCACAAAACTATCCGTCGGTCGAAAACAATAGAACCAGCCGTATAGTTGCACCAAGCATTCTGGCGGCCCTACGGGAACTTAGGACACCACTGCGCGTCGGAAGTTAATGCAGACGCTTGTCAGATCCAAAAGTCGAAAAGGCGCCAGAGTAGTGCACATCGGGAGAAGGAATTTCAGATGAGCAGGAATCTCTCCCTTGGACCAAAATGGTCTCACGAAATGTACGAATTCTTACGTGCAGAGGGCATCGACTTATTTGCTTGGGTGCCAGACGGAGGGCACAAGGTCCCGATTGCACGTTCTCTTGCGGATCAAGACGCAATTTCAGTGCCTCTCACGCGCGAAGATGAAGGAGTGGCGCTCCTTGCCGGCGCGCATCTTGGTCAGATGAAGGGTGTTTTGCTATTGCAGTCGAGCGGTGTCGGCAATTGCATCAATATGCTGTCTCTGACAGCGCACGGTCGGTTTCCCTTGGTCATGCTAGTCACCATGCGCGGTACGTATGGAGAAAACAATCCATGGCAGATCCCGATGGGTCAAGGTGCTCGGCCTGCGCTAGAGGCAATGGGTGTTCATTGCTTCGAAGTTGATTATCCCGACGAAGTGGTTCCTACGGTCCAGGCGGCAATGCTGATGGCCCATCGATCAGACAGGGCCGTGGCGGTACTATTGAGCCAGAAGTTGATCGGCGCAAAAAAAATGTGAGATCGAACTCATGACGAATACCCCGGATCGGAAACAGGCGGTTCCTGCACTTATAGGCGACATCACTAACAAGCTTGTTATCACTGGACTTGCTGGGCCCGCCCAGGATATGGCCGCGCACACCGATAATGCTGACAACTGTTTTATTCTTGGTGGCGCGATGGGTGCTGCTGTTTCGATGGGTTTGGGGCTCGCGTTGTCAAAACCGAACAAGCCTGTCCTTGTCGTGACAGGCGATGGAGAACTCTTGATGAACGTGGGCTCGCTCTCGGTCGTTGGAGCGATGCAGCCGGCCAATCTATCGATCGTCTGCGTCGACAATAGCCACTATGGTGAAACAGGATTCCAACCCTCGCACACTGCGATGGGTGTTGATCTCGAAGAAATTGCAAGGGGATCGGGGATTGCGACGACCGCCACCGTCCACTCAATGAGCGATATTGAAGCCGCGCGCAAGTTGCTTAATGATGCGAAGGGTCCAGTTTTCGTCTTGCTCAAGGTATCCAAAGAACCTTCGGCCAGACACCCTCGATCCTGGGATGCGGTCGAGCGAAAAAACGCGTTCATTCGAGTGCTCGACGATTGATCAATAATTTTGCCCAAGCCAGTTAGTACACCGACACGCGTGCTTCGTCGCGCTGGACTATATTGCCATTGACATAGATCTTGATAACCCCATTCCGGACATCCTCCTCGGCTTCGTGTGTCGACTGTGTCGACTGTGTCGACTGTGTCGATTCTGTTAGAATGCGAGATGCTCGCGTGATCTACTATTCGAAACCGTCGAGAAAGACGGAATCTGATTTCTTCCGTCTATTTGTCTTGATTTTGCTACATCCGATATTTCTGAGTTCGCTCCACTCGAATTGATCCAGGCGGCAGTTATCGACTTCGCTGAGACACCGAAGCCTGCCGAACGAGCGTTACCCTATATTACCTCCCTTTGAACTGAGGCTTTTGTTTTCGTACAAACGCTGCAAGACCTTCCGGACCATCGTGCGTTCGCATCATGTCAGCTATCGTTCGCGTTTCCGCGTCCAGCTGCTGTTCCAGAGCAGCATTGCCTGCGCTGAGCAGCAGTCCCTTCGCACCACCGTAGGCTTTTGTCGGGCCAGACGCAAACGTCGACGCCATAGTATAGGCTTCGTCCATCAGCTGCTCGTCTGTCACGACTTTACTAATCAATCCCCACGCGAGCGCCTCTTCCGCCGAAAGCGTTCTATTGGTCAGCACCAGTTCCTTGGCGCGCAACAGACCGATGTGCTTGGCGAGGAAATAGGTGGACGAACCGTCGGGCGTGAGGCCAGCAGCAGCATAGGCTGAAATGAATTTCGCTCTGTCAGCGGCCAATATGTAGTCACCCGACAGCATCAGCGAGAAGCCGCCGCCGGCAGCGGTTCCATTTACGGCCATGACGACCGGTGCATCATTATATTGGAAGCGTATTATCGAATCATGGAGATCATCAGCCATGCGAGTGAGATGTTCATGCCCCGCCTCTCCAACGGCCTGCATTTCCTTCAGGTCGCCGCCAGCACAAAACATCTTGCCAGTTGCAGTTATTATGACAGCACGTACACGCTGGTCTGACCCACATCGGATCGAGACATCGCGCATTTCACGAGCCATTTCGGCGTTCAGTGCATTGGCATCGTCGGGACGATTCAGTGTTATCGTAGCGATATTCTCCGTTATATCGTAGGTAATGGTATTATAGCTCATAGGTCTGCACCTCAGATACAGTTGCTGGGATGGCTTGTGGGACTTTCCGTTTAGGACGTAGAAATTGCATATTCATTTTCGAAAAACCCGTTTTGTCGCCGGTTGCTCCATCGAACAGCTGCCGATAATCGCGGAACCGCCAATCTTTTCCACTTTTGGCATTTGGAAATCAATTGAGGTGCTACGAAAGACGAACAGAATAGAAGAGCACACGTAGCCTTCAAGATGTGGAGGCAACTGCCAATCCGCATGTGCTCGAACACTGCGCGCTACCATCGAAAAACGCTAGGTAGCCACAAAGCCCAAGCCGGAAATACGATGAGCAAACCCATCACCAGAATCTCGAGAAAAATGAATGGCAAAGCAGCTGTGTAAACCTGACCAACGCGGATTTCTGGCGGCGCAACGCCTTTCATAACAAACAGCAAGAGCCCGAACGGTGGCGTTAGAAGGCTAATTTCCATCGCGACCAGCATCATCACCATGAGCCAGGTCGAATGCATACCCTGCGCGTCAGCGATGGGAAGAAAGAATGGCAATGTAAGCAGTATCATCGAAATTTGATCCATAAAACAACCGAGGAACAAGAGTACAAGCATCATGACCAGCATGGCTGTGATCGGCGTGAATTCGACCGCACTGATGGCCTGCAACACCCCGCTGGTCGCACCAGAGACCTGCAGGATTTGTGAGAATGTCAGCGAACCTGCGATTATGAATAGTAAAATGACGGTGATCTTTGCAGTCTCTCGCAGAGCCCGCATGAGACTGGAGCGTGTCAATTTGCCGTAAACCGCTGCAATGGCCGCAGCCGCGATACATCCGAGCGCTGCAGCCTCCTCAGGCGCTGCAATGCGAAAAAAAATGCTGCCGACAACCACCGCAAAGATCGTGAATAAAGGCAGCACGTCGCGCACGAACGGAAGCCAGCGCTCCCAACCCTGCTCCGTTGCCTCGTATGTCGCCGGCGCGAGGTTGGGATTGAACTGGCAAACGATCATGATGTAGCCAACAAAGAGCAAAGCCATCGTTACGCCGGGTACGATGCCAGCAATTAACAGATCGGAAATCGACCTCTCGGCCAAAGTCGCCAACAGTACCGCAAGTGCTGAAGGTGGAATCAGCATTGCAATGCCGCCCACCGCCATTATTGGCCCCATCGCGATCGTCGGGTGATAGCCGCGCTTCAGCATGTCCGGGAGCAACAAGTTACCAAGCATTGCGGTGTTGGCGATCGTTGAACCGGAGAGCGATGAAAAGACGGAACCGCCGGCCACTGACACAACGGCGAGGCGCCCAGGAACACGGGAAATCAATTTGTCGATGGCGTTAATAGAACTGAAGGCAACGCCGGTCTGAAATAGGATTTCGCCCATGAGTATGAAAAGCGCAACGGGCACCAACGTGAATTTGGAAATTGAAAAGACATACTCAATCGGAATCAAGCTAAGGCCGATTTCGCCACGCAAGAATATGTATGCTCCCACAATATTGGCAGCAAAAAAAGCAAAAGCCACCGGCAAGCCGCAAAGCAGAAGGAATACGGCGCCACCGAGCAGCAGACTCAATGCCCAGTACCACTCCATCATTGCGTCAAAAGCCTCCCTCGTGCTCACTCTTTGTTTCTTGTGATGCTCCGCCACGAAGGATGCGTGAGAAGAATTCGACCGCCAACAGTAAGAAACAGATGACAAATGCGGTGAGCAGCCACCATTCGGGCACGTCGAAGTATTTCCTTTGCGTTGAATTGAAAGTATAGGCCTGTATCAAATTGCGAAAACCGTACCATGCCAGTGCTGCGCAAATAACAAAACCTAAGAGATTGAGCAGACGATCAACCACTTTAGCCCTTGCCGTCGGCAATGCCCTAATAAGGACATCGACACGAATGTGTGCACCCAGCCTCAACGCCCATGGCGCTGCCAGAAATACGCAGGCAAAGAGCACGTACTCGATGACTTCCTGCATCCCTGGGAGATTTCCGATCTTGAATAGTCGCAAGACAAGATCGAGTGGAATCGCAATTGCGAAGAGTCCGATCACAATCCCTGCTAGCGAGCCTATTAGATCATAGATCCAGCCGAGCGCAGCATCGAGCCTTTTAAAAAATGTCATCGTCTGCAACCTGGCGATCCAGCGACTTCACTTCACCGTCGCCCACAACTATGAGCGACGGCAATCTTATGGGATTGACAAGTTCACTTCGCGAACAATTTGCGCAATTCCGGACCGTGTTCTGGGCTCACCTTGTTGACACCAGCCCAACCGGCGTCGCGCGCCTTCCCTGACCAATATTCGCCGTCTTTGCCGTCAAATTTGATCTGCACGAAACCGGAGTTGAGCTGCTTCGCGCCCGCTCCAGCAGCCATAGGTGCATCCTGCTCCATTGCAACTGCTTCGATTTCTAGTGCAGCTCTAGTTAAGATTGCGCGAGTCTCGTCGGTAAGCTTGTCCCAAGCAGCGGCATTGGCCAATATCAGAATGTCCACGTCGTAGAAACCGGGATCCACCCGAAACTTCGTCACCTTGTCCCAACCCGGACGATGCCCGATCACCGGCCAGCCGTAACCGTTTACGGTGCCGTTCTCCATCAGTGTAAAAATCTGAGCAAGGTTTGAGTTTTGCGTCGTTGCCCCAAGCGACTTGAAGAAGTTTGTGTAAATTGGCGCCACGCGCAGATGCAGCCCGGTCAAATCGGGCTTATCTATTTTGTGATTAGGACTGAGAAACAGATGAAATTGGATGCCGTAGTACTCTCGGGCAAGAGGTACAAGGTTCTTTGCGCGATGGATCTTTGACATGAGTTCCATCCCGCCGTTCTTGCGGATTTCCGTCGGCGTGCGCTCTAGCAATTTCCACGCATCGGCCTCCGGCACGACGTTCTGATAGTATGCGCCGGTACACGACGAGACGTCATAGACACCTTGCGCCAATTTCTGGACCAAAGTGAACGGACTACCGATTGCAGGCGCGCCGCCAAGGTAGTTCAACTTGACTAGGCCCTTGCCAGCTGCGTTCACCTTTTCGATGAAGGCTTCGAAGCGCTTGGAAAAGAATGAGCCCTGGGGAAAACAGCTTGACGCCCGCAGAGTGGTTTCCTGGGCCTGAACCGCTTGGCATGAGGTCATGACTAGGGCAGCTCCAAGCACGTATCTTCCCATTCTTTTGGTCAACATGTTTGCTCCTCCCGATTCAAAGATTTGATTGTTTGAGGTTGATTTTGGAGATACAGGGTTGAAAAGTTTATTTCTAACTTAACAGAGAAGCCAGCAACGTCACGATCTCAGTTTAGCAGAAAGGCCGGGGCACCCCAACCTATGATAGGTTATCCTCGCGACGACAAAGTCTCGATTGGCTGCCGCAGTTTGCTCAGCACGACAGTCCGCAAAGATTGGCGATCCTCCTTTGTGGCGGCACGTATCGCATCTGACAAGCAGTCGCTGCCAATTGCAAATCCAGTTTGGCTCAAAATCTTGCCTCACGTGAGGTCGCGTCGGTTCCACGTATCCGAAATACTATGCGAGCACATTCTCGCAGTATCCCAAGCAGTCCCATCTATTCCAACTGTCATCGCGCCCTCGCGCGTGTTGTCCTTGGACGCGGGCTTCAACCATTGACTGGTCGC
>JBPCWA010000329.1:0-35832 GCA_051009975.1 Hyphomicrobiaceae bacterium | reverse complement strand
TTTTCCGTGGATTTCAAACCCTGAATGCTATCAATGCAGCTGAAGCTCGAGTCCGCGCGGGCCGCGAGACACTGCGATCCACTGAGCAATCGGTATTGCTCGAAGCCGTGACAGCGTTCATGAATGTCGTCCGAGATGGTGCCATCGTTCGCCTCCGCGAAAACAACGTCCGCGTCCTATCGCGAAACCTTAAGGCCACTCAGGATCGATTTGCGGTCGGAGAGGTAACGCGAACCGATGTTGCTCAATCCACGGCGCGGCGAGCCGGAGCAGTGTCTGACTTAGATCTCGCTCGCGCCAACTTGAAGACCAGCCGCGCCAACTTCGAACAGGTCATTGGACGCAAGCCTGGCCGTCTTGTCGAACCAAAGCCGCCTTACGATGAGATGCCGAAGTCGCTCCCGCTCGTGCAGCAGCGCGCCGAGACCGAATTTCCTGACGTCGTTGCAGCACTCTACAATGAACAGGCGGCGCGATACGACGTCGATCAAATCACAGGGGAACTTCTTCCAAGATTCGAGATCGACGCCAGCTATGACAACAGCTATCGAGGCGGCTATGACAGCAGAACCGTTCGAACGGAAACGGGTATCGTTACTGGAACGCTATCGGTCCCTTTCTATCAGCGTGGCCTAGTCAGCTCGCGTGTACGCCAAGCCAAGCACCTTCATGTGCGGACCATGCAATTGATTGAGGATGCACGGACACTGGCCCGCGAGAACGCAATCAGCAGCTGGGCGCGTTTCACGTCCTCGCAGGCCCAAGTAAAATCAGCGCAAGCCCAAGTCGAGGCTAACCAAATTGCATTGTCCGGTGTTCAGGAAGAAGAAAAAGTCGGACAACGGACCTTGCTTGATGTGCTCGATGCCGAGCAGGAACTTCTCGATGCTCAGGTCGATCTCGTGACGAACAGGCGAGACGTCGTTGTCAGTGCCTATGCAGTTATCTCGGCCACCGGACGGTTAACAGCGCTCGATCTTAATCTGTCATCAACGATTTACGACCCAGAAGCGCACTATAAGACCGTCCGGCGAAAATGGTTCGGCATCTCCATCACGCATAGCGATGGGCGGGAAGAGCACATCAACGTTGATGACAGGAAGCAGCCGCACAACTAAGATGCGCGTTCAGACGAGCGTTTGGCATATGACGCCACACTTTTTACGGCCCCAACTATAGAAAAACGACAACCGGCCGAGAAAATTGGTCGCGTTGCCCTGTCTGGGTCCTATTGGCTGTGCTAGATGTTACTCAGGCTTTTTGGGAATGAAGATTGCCCTTATTCTGCACCATGACCATTTGGATGATGGCTCAAGCTCCATCGAGCGCTAAGTACGTGAAGGAACGTCGGAGCGTATCTACACCAAATCTGGAGTTTGTCGCACGGACTTTAACGACCACACGTATCCGCACCAACACCCGGTACTGATAGGAGCACTTCTAGGAGCACTTCGGTTATGTCAAATTCGGACAATTCCGCAGATCTCAGCATGGAGGAGATTCTCGCTTCTATTCGCAAGATCGTTTCCGAGGAACCAGAGCAATCCCTGGCCGACAGCCGACCAAGTCCTAGCTCAGACAACCACACCGCCGCGAATGTGCAACCGCCCGCACGCAACTTGTCAGACATTCTGGACGAAACAAAACAGCGTCGCTTAGAAAGCGCTCCAGGGGCTCCTCATCAGAGCCCCATCACCTGGCCTCAGGATGATTCATCGACTTCCACCAAAAGTCCTGAGATTGATCACGACGGCGAACCCCGTTCATCACCAGCCGATCGCCCAGAAGCCATCGGACGGCCTGCCGCCTCTCGTCCTTCGTCAGATGCTTTTGAGTCAGTAATGCGCGATGGCACAATCCCGATGCCCAGCGATCGCTCGGCAATTCCCGGGCGTGACCTCGCACCTGATGACTCATCCACATCTCCCGCGGCGCATCAATCACGTCCGCCAAGCGGTTCCGCGAGCTCGCGCCAAGAACCACCTTTCGTCAACCGTTTGCGCGAACTGGCGGCCGGTTATTCTCAGAAAGACAGCATTTCGAGCGATACTAAGCGATCCCCCACCGCATTTCGACCGAGCAATGTGCCGTTGCGCGACGATGAGACCGGGACATTACCGCCGGGCGTAGCCCATGAGCTCGACTCATTATTACCGAGTTCGCAATCTCCGGGCGTGGCTCCGCCACAAGGTCCGACCACTGCACCGTCAACGCTTTCGTCGCCCCCATCCCCACCTCAAACGGGCACAGAAGACCGCTCCAAAGCTACCCTTGTCTCCGGTCAGGGAGATCGATCTGCGGTTTGGCGGTCAGGCACTCCAACGGGGTCCGCTGGCCTTGCAGCGAGGGGCACGAAGCCGGCATTCGGCGTGGCGGCAGCGACGGGCTCCGCTCCGGTCGAAGTCTCAATCCAGCGAAAGAAACAACAGGCTGAGGCCGGTGCAGATACGGCCCCGAAGATTGACGACACCACCACGATTGATAAGCACAACCTTGCGACGACCGAAACGGACACTCGTCGTCGCGATGAAATCCGCCGCGCAGATGACACGAATCGACCATTGACTGCAGACGCGCGCGCCCTCGAAAAACACACCGAGAGTGCGTCCTCCACTTTGTCTTCGGCTGAACGCAACGAAGGTGATCGCACGACAGGCCACAAACCGATCGATGTTTCAACGCCCAAACCTCACAGCTCCGGTGTTACCGAGACCAAACTTGAAGCAGCGTTGATCGAATTGGTGCGTCCGATCGTCCACGATTGGCTGGAAAACAACGTCCCGGCTCTTATCGAAAAGACCATCAAAGCCTCCTCACAAAAAAAAGATTAGCCGCCGAATATGCCCCTCCGCTAGCGGCTGACAGCCTTGCACTGCCTGCCCAAACAAAGTCTTCAGATGCAAGCTTATGATCACGAGGCTGATACGCTCGAAGCTGATCTGTTGACACTTACGCGGCAGCAGGCGTACCAGACTGAACCGGCAGAAGCGTAAACCGCGAAATCTCACATGCTAGAAAAAAACTATCTTCCATCTGACATCGAAGCGCGAATTGATAGGCGATGGAATGAGGCAGACGCATTCAAGTGTGGTCGAGCGGATCGGCTGACCGCAAAACCGTTCACGATAGTTATCCCTCCACCGAATGTAACTGGCTCACTTCACATGGGCCATGCGCTCAACAACACTTTGCAAGACGTCCTGTGTCGGTTCGAACGTATGCGCGGACGCGATGTACTGTGGCAACCAGGTACGGACCATGCGGGTATCGCAACACAAATGGTTGTCGAAACGCAGATGCTGGAACGGCAGGAACCCGATCGCCGTACAATTGGTCGGGAAAAGTTCTTAGAAAAGGTGTGGGCCTGGAAGGAAGAGTCCGGTGGAACGATAGCAAACCAACTAAGGCGGCTGGGAGCTTCCTGCGACTGGTCCCGCGAGCGTTTCACCATGGACGAAGGTCTGTCTCGCGCCGTTCGCAAGGTGTTTGTGTCACTCTATCGCGCCGGGCTGATCTATAAAGACAAGCGTTTGGTCAATTGGGATCCCGTTTTTGAGACGGCCATTTCCGATCTCGAAGTTGAACAACCCGAGATCAAAGGTCATCTTTGGCACATCAAATACCCGCTGAAGGATGCCCCCAACCAGCACATCGTCGTAGCAACCACGCGACCCGAAACAATGCTGGGTGATACGGCCGTGGCCGTCCATCCCGATGACGAACGCTATTCGGACCTCGTTGGGCAGATGGTTCTGCTGCCGCTGGTTGGGCGTGAGATTCCAATAGTCGCGGATCAATACTCTGACCCTGCGAAGGGCTCGGGCGCAGTAAAGATCACTCCGGCGCACGACTTCAACGACTTCGAAGTTGGCAGGCGACACAACTTGGAGATGATCAATATTTTCTCGACACGGGCTGCGTTGAACGAAAATGTGCCAGGGGCCTACCGCGGGCTTGACCGTTTCGAAGCACGCAGACGCGTCGTGGCCGATCTTGAGGCGCTCGAATTGATCGAGAGGATCGAGGAACATGTTCATGCTGTCCCGCACGCGCAGCGAGGTGGTGCGATCGTTGAGCCTTATTTGACGGATCAATGGTACGTCGACGCGCAGGCGCTCAGCGAACCAGCAGTTTCCGCAGTACGGGACGGGCGAACACGCTTTATTCCGGAGCGCTACGCAAATGACTATTTCATGTGGTTGGAAAACATTCAACCGTGGTGCATCTCACGCCAACTCTGGTGGGGGCATCAAATTCCAGCGTGGTATGGTCCCGATGATAAAGTATTTGTTGCCCATGACGCCGACGAAGCCGCAGATCTGGCGGCGACGCATTATGGACACTCGGTTGAGTTGATCCGCGACGACGATGTGCTCGACACATGGTTCTCTTCCGCGCTATGGCCCTTCTCGACATTGGGCTGGCCGGATGAAACTCCTGAACTCAAACGGTACTATCCTACGAACGTGCTAGTGACAGGTTTCGATATCATCTTCTTCTGGGTCGCCCGGATGATGATGACTGGCCTCTATTTCAGGCAAGAAGTACCCTTTCACGATGTCTACATCCACGCCCTCGTCCGTGACGAGCGAGGACAGAAGATGTCAAAGAGCAAGGGCAATGTCATCGATCCGCTTGAACTGATCGACGAATACGGTGCCGACGCCCTGCGCTTTACATTGACAGCCATGGCTGCTCAGGGACGCGACATCAAATTGGCCAAGTCGCGGGTAGAGGGTTACCGCAATTTTGCGACCAAGCTTTGGAACGCTGCGCGTTTCGCCGAAATGAACGAGTGTGTCACCGTGTCTGACTTCGATCCGAGATCAGCGCGGCACACGGTCAACCGCTGGATTGCTGGCGAGACTGAGCGGACGGCTCGTTCAGTCACAGTCGCACTAGAGGCTTATCGTTTTAATGACGCTGCTAGTGAAGCCTACGAGTTTGTTTGGGGCGTATTTTGCGACTGGTACCTTGAACTGATTAAACCAATCGTCAACGGCGACAATGCCGACGACGTTCGTGAGACCCGTGCGATGGTTGCTTGGGTCAGAGATGAAATTCTCAAGCTCCTTCACCCGTTCATGCCATTCATTACTGAAGAACTTTGGCACCGCGTTGCGGAGTATGGCCCCGCCCGCGATCAGATATTGACACTTACACCCTGGTCATCTCTGAGCGGTCTATTTAACGACGGTGCGAATGCCGAGATTGATTGGGTCATCAAATTGGTTAGTGCGGTGCGCTCAGTCCGGGCCGAAATGAATGTTCCGGCCGCCGCCAAAATCGAGCTTGAACTCGTAGGAGCTTCAGACTTGGAGCGCGCCCGCGTCAATCTGCACGAAGAGACGATCGAGCGGCTTGCCCGCCTTGACCGAATCTCCTTTGTAGAAATTCCTTCGCAAGGTGCGGCTGCCATTGTCATAGATGAAACAACGGCGTCTCTTCCCCTGGCAGGCGTAATCGACATGGACGCTGAACGTCAACGATTGGAAAAGCAGATCGCAAAGGCCCGTTCGGAGATCGCCAAGATCGACAGCAAATTGGCGAACCCGAATTTCATCAGCAAGGCTCCTGAAGCAGTGGTCGAGGAAAACCGAGAGCGAAGGATCGACTTCGAGGGTCAAGTCTTGCAATTCGAAGCAGCACTTAAGAGGCTTGACGCCGCCGCCTAATCCCGTGTCACTTTCGCCCGATAGGGCCGACATCTGACCGCTGATCAAATGTCGATTAAGACCAGCTTAGCAACGACCACTGGCCATAGTCCTGGCGCGTCTTGCGCTGCCCCAGGCATGTTTTGCGGCACCCCTTTCTATCGATCCTGATGCGGTCCTCGTAAATTGTACGACGGCGCGCTCGTCGCTGCCGCGCGATGGAAACAATCGATCTCGCAACATTTTTTCCGTCGAGGAATGGCAGGACGTGTTGCAGCCGCGCCATATTTTTCACACTGACGATCATTTCGTTCTGGCCACATCGCGACCCGTCTAAGAATTGGCACTCAAAGGCCATTTTCGGGAAGTGTACGCGCGTCGCGAACTACTTACTCTGGCTGTGCTTCCAGCCAAGATCGCCGTGACCGCCTGACAGAGCTTTCATCAATAGAATCAACAATATAGAGGAGAGAACTGGGCACGCTTGGCGCAACCTCTACAGACATCGTTCACACCAGCGACGGGATACGCCGTTGGTCACAGCTGTCGACCAATCGAATCGGACAACTTGACCCAAACAAGCAACCATTAGGGCAATAATCTGAGCACGCCCTCTTTGCCCGAAGACTTCGTAATTAAATGAACCGTTGAAGATGCGTACGTTACTTGACCGGTGTTGCAAACGGGTAACGAACATCGGATCGCATGCCTCTTTTGGGCCACATTGAATCCCGAATTAAGGGATTACTCGAGTGCTCGCGGCGGCGGAAGCTGGTTTCACCTCGCGCCTGGACAGAATCCGGGCTTATCCAACCGGTCTTATCCAAAAAGCACGCGTTGAGAAATTGAGATCGGGAAACGCGCGAAATAATAGTTGTTCGTGCGCCACAGGAAGAAGAGACGACAGTCACCGCGCTCAACACTGAGCAGTGTACATGCGCTGAGGAAATGGCCCATGCGTCAATTATTGGTGCTTCAGAGTTTGGAGAAATCAATCGTGTAGTCAGCGGTCGCCCTTGATTCGGGCGGTCACGATACAAATTCTGGTGTCTGTTCGGCTTATAATAGCCACAGGCGAACTCCGATATGGACACCGAAACGCATCGATAGGTGGTTGAAAATGGGTTGGCTTGCTCCCAAACTGCTCCCAATCCTGACGGAGAAACGGAAATTGATGGCAGCGGTTTCAAACAGACGAGCCTACTGGACAATGCTGCCGGGTATTGGACTACTGGCGTTGAGCACCTTTCTCACCCTTGACCGCGCGGCTGCCGCCGCACGCGCGACTTTCGTGACGCCACGGGCCGCTTTAGAGCAGGGCATAGCCGCATATAAAATAGGCAACACAGCGATTGCTTTGCCGGCTCTGGAATATGCTAAAAAGAACCAGATTTTTCCGGCTCGTTACTATTTGGCGCGCATCTTCGCCGACGCCAACAATCAACTGACGGATCACGGTAGAGCCTACCACTTGTTGCGCAGTTTCGTGTCGGAAAATAGCCAGATTGATCCTGACGACTATCGTCGTGCGCCAACTTTCGCGAGCGCACTAACCCGCCTGGCACGCTATATACTTGATGGCATTCCGAGCATTGGACTACGTCCGGATGCCCACAAGGCCGTGGAGTATTTTGAGTACGCAGCTTGGTTCTTCAATGATGAAGACGCGCAATTCGAACTCGCCAAGCTCCGTCTAACTGGCGAAGGTCTACGCAGGGACGTGCCGGCTGCAAAGCACTGGCTTGGCCGACTGTCAGGGAAGGGGCACGCCGGGGCGCAGGCCTTTCTCGCAGATATTTATTGGCAAGGCCGTTATGCAAAACATCGGCCATTGCGGGCATTACTTCTGATTACCATCGCTCTCGAAAACGCGACCGACGAAGATGCCGTTTGGATAGCAGATATTCATCAGAATATTTATTGCGGATCATCCACGGCAACCCGCGCCATAGCCAGTGGTCACGTCGAAAAATGGCGCAAGAAGTTTGTCCGCGGTCACGTGCCCTATTCTGGAAACGGCCTGCCAAAGCTTGAGCTTGCCCCCGCTCGAACCTGCGCGGATGGTCAGCCCGTGAGGCGCCTCAGAGCCAATGAAGTGCTGGCTGAACCGTCAGTTCGAACTTCGACAGAACATAACCGCAAATTGGAGCTCCAGCACGGCAACACTGGAGGCTTTGGTTATCGTCAGGCCGGCGAAGGGCGATAATCCTGGTAGAGATCGGATGACGATGTCGGCGAGTAGTGCGACCTCATTGCGCGTGAAATTTCCTGTCCACTAGCAAGATTCAATTTCTCCGCCGGTGTCTTTGCAAGGCTCAGACCGCACCGATAATGTCCCCCATGCTCAGTACTTGACCAACGATCAGGTCAGATTGATCATTTTTCTCCCTACACAACAAATTTGCGTACTATGATATTGAATCTGACGGCTCGTCTCGCCACTTTCAAGCGACAATCGACTTGCGGCACAGGCTTGGATACGAGGACTGCAAAATGCCCATGGACGCCGGCGAAATAGAAAAACTGATAAAAGCGGCAATGCCAGATGCTGAAGTCACTATCAAGGATCTGGCGGGCGACGGCGATCATTACGCGGCGCATGTCATTTCCAGTGTCTTCAAAGGTAGAACGCGCGTTCAGCAGCACCAACTTGTTTACCAAGCTCTTGGCGGCCGCATGGGTGACGCTCTTCACGCATTGGCGTTGACAACCAAAGCAAGAGATTGACACACGTGGGTGTCAATCACATCTTCAGTACAACCAGCAAATCGACGCCACAACTAGGAGTGCTACTATGAATGACGGCAATGCGGTCCAAAACTGGATCGACCAAACGGTCAATAGCAACGATATCGTGCTGTTTATGAAAGGCACATCAAAGATGCCTCAATGTGGCTTCTCAGCTCAAGTTGCACAGATTTTGGCATTGCTGGGCGCGTCCTACAAAGACGTCAATGTTCTGGAAGACATGAGCATCCGAGAAGGAGTTAAGACGTATTCCAACTGGCCAACAATTCCGCAGTTGTACGTGAAGGGAGAGTTTGTCGGCGGCTGCGACATTATCCGTGAAATGTATGAACATGGCGAGTTGCAGCAACATCTGCAGGGATTAGGCCTCACGACGCCCGAGTCGACTGTGGCTTAGTTTGTAACGCAGCCACCAGGCCATGCTGTAGACTGCTGAACGCCATCATCAGACCGACAAGCCAAACGCCTTTTGACTTGTCGTCACATCGTTACTGTGTGGCCGATGCGCGTTGTGAGTGATCGCACCCCTGAAACGATGGTATCGGCCAAAGAAAAGGAGCGCAGTGGCCGCAATCGTTCCGGCGGAATGGTTGAGCGCTCCGGCGGCAGACGGTTCTTACTGAGCCTGACTATAATCGTAGCCTGCGTGTGCTTAGCGCTTGGCGTCACGCTTCCGATCATTAAACTCACACGGCTCGTCTTTTGGACCACTGAACACTCGTTAGTTACGACAGTTATCGTTCTGCTCCGCGAAGACCAGCTCTTCCTTGGCCTGATAGTCCTGATATTCTCAATTGCCCTACCAGTCCTCAAACTGTTCTATCTTGTTCTGGTATCTGCACTTCCAGCGCAAGAAATTCGTCGTCAGAGGTTTCGATTACGGGCACTCGAATGGCTTGGAAAATGGTCCATGCACGACGTGCTGGTCATGGCGCTCATGATATTTTTCATCAAAAGTCAGGGACTTTATGACGCCGCGAGTCTCACCGGTGTCTATTTCTTTACATCGGCCGTCGTTCTCATGATCCTAGCCTATGCTTGGCTACGCATCGAAGCACCGACACTGAGGACGCAGGGACCGCGCCCTCTGCCATCTTCGCGGACAAGTGGCACTGGCGGGTACGTGTCGACGTTCCGGAATGTCGTATTGAGCTTTCTGATCATCGTGGCAACCATATGCTTCGCTCTCGGCATCTTTCTTCCAGTGATACGATTCACCACTATCTATGTGTGGACCAATGAACACTCAATAGCGACGATCATCTACGCATTGTACCAAGATCACGAAGTTTTCCTTTGCGTAGTCTTATTTACGTTCTCAATATTGTTTCCATTTTTGAAACTATTTTACCTCCTTACTCTCGTGACATCCCCCGACATACCACAGGAGTTTCGTGCCAGATCCGCAGTGACCGTTGAATGGTTGGGACGTTATTCAATGACTGATGTTATGGTGCTCGCGCTCATGGTCTTCTACATGAATTCTTCGGGCTATACTGAAGCCGATGTGCTGCCCGGCGCGTATTGTTTTGCGGCAGCAGCGCTGTTGACGATGGCCGCATACGGATGGGCCAATTCGATGGTGCCAGAGCATGCAGCTCAATAGATCTTAGCACATTTACAATTGCCAAACCGTGGGACCCGTGGCACGCCGTGCTCGGCGATCCTACGTAGCTTACCGTTTCTGTGCTTGCCAGTACTAGACCGCACTAATGCCCCGCTCGGCCGGCTATCTGCCCTTCCAGTTTGGCTTTCGCTTCTCAGCAAATGCTCGCGGTCCTTCCACATAGTCTTCACTATTGGCCATCTCAACGTAAGCTGGATAACGATGGTTTCTGACTGATGTCTCCAGGGCCGGTACATCAAGAGATCGCTGGACCACTTCTTTGGTTGCACGAATGCTCATTGGCGAGCACTCCAAGATTTGAGACGCCCAAGATTTAGCGTCCATCAGAGCTTGGCCCGGCGCGGTGACCGCCGTAACAAAACCCAGCTCGTAACCCTCTTTGGCGGACACGTGCCGACCAGTCAGCATCATGCCCATGGCTTTCTTGAGCGGGATCTGCCTTGGAAGTCGCTGCATTCCTGCTGCTCCTGCGGCGAGCCCCACCCGCGGCTCCGGTAGTGCAAATTTTGCATTCTCAGATGCAATGATAATATCCGCGGCTAGAGCAATTTCGAATCCCCCCCCCATCGCAATTCCGTTTACCGCTGCTATGATCGGTTTGTTGACATCAAACCGCGCGGTAATGCCGCCGAAGCCGGTTGCCGGATGAACAGGTCGATTACCTGTGGTCTTGACCAGTTCAGAGTGGTACTTGAGATCGTTGCCTGCGCAGAAAGCCTTGTCCTCTGCACCGGTAACTATGGCAACCCACAAATCGGGATCTGCAACAAAGGCGTCGAAGTGACCCGAAAGTTCGGCACTGGCCATGGGATGAAGGGCATTGTAGACCTCTGGCCTGTTGATGGTGATGACCATCAAACGATCTTCGATTTCGGCAGTGCTATATTCGCCCATCGGTGGTCCTCCTGTGAATGATAGATTTGTCGTTATTACTTTAGATGATCGGTCATCTATTTCGGTTGAGTCGCCTCTTCGTCTTATCGTCTCAACTACTGATTATGTGTCTTTTCGATTTTCTTGTTGTCCTATTGTCTGGCAAAGTGTGGTTGATCAAAATGTGCCACCCGCGTTGCTCGACCATTCATAGCCACCTCGCGAAATTGATAGAGAATGGCGGCAGTGGGCGCAAAAACCCGATCTCCAATTGTCGCCAAAGGTGCAGAAAGCACGGGATGCTCATGGTCAACTTGAGGTTCCAGATAGGGGATGTCAGGACTGTCTAATTCATCTAGTGGGATTTTAAAAACGCACGCGACTTCGTCTGGCGCAGGTTGGATGCCAAGCCCGGGCGCGGCCCAAATGACAAATGGCGATATGCAAAATCCAGAGCGCGTGGGATAGTCGTCGAGCCGACCAATGACGGATTGCGCGCTCATTGCGATGCCCAGCTCTTCGTTGAGCTCACGAAGGGCGGCTTGTTTCGACGTCTCGCCGGCATCCACACGCCCGCCAGGCAAAGCGAACTGACCGGAATGCCGACGCATAGTTTTGGGGCGCCGCGTTAACAGGATACACGCGTCACTCAGGTTATCGGCAGACGTGACCACGATGCTAACGGCAGCCGCATGCAATCCATCGTGCGCGCAAGCGGAACGTTGGAACGCAGCAAGGTTGCGAACTAACGTCTCGCGAAGCAATGGACTGTATCCATAGGACATTGGGCTCGGTAGGTTTCGATTTGACTAGATGAATCTAAGCGACTTCTTCTCGAGGTGCCAACAGCGTTCAACACAATCATCTTTCTGATATGTCAAACTTGCACGGCGTGGTCGGTTCCTGCCCCTCGGTGGCTCTTGCCTGTTGCAAATCGTTCCAGCAAACTCTCGTCAGTTAATCTCGGCAGGTGATCATGACACTCGACCCAGGCGCTCAAGAGGTCTTGGAACTCATTCAGGCTATGGACCGCCGGCCTTTTCATGAATTGACGACTGAGGAAGCTCGGAATGCTTACGCCCGCTCGCGGCAGGCGCTGCAACCGGAGCCAGTGCCGGTTGCCCAGGTACATGATCTCTGGTGCCCGGGTCCTGGCGGTCGAATTAGAATGCGGCTCTATCGCAGTGTGACGCGACAGCGCGACAGGACTCAACCCGCACTCGTTTATTTTCATGGGGGTGGTTGGGTCCTGGGCGACTTGGACTCGCACGATGGTGTTTGCCGGGAAATCGCCAATCGGACGGCCATCGCCGTTGTTTCAGTCGACTACCGGTTGGGACCAGAACACCTCTTTCCAGCCGCCGTCGAGGATGCGATTGCCGCGACGGCTTGGATTGAGGACCACGCTCCTGATCTTGGGATAGATGACCAGCGCATAGCAGTCGGAGGAGATAGCGCCGGGGGCAACCTCGCAGCAGTCGTGGCAATAAATGCGCGTGACAGTGGAAGGCCCGCGATAAAGGCGCAGGTTCTAGCCTATCCAGTAGTAGATATGAGCCTCTCACAGGCCTCCCACGCACGCCTTGCCGACGTTCCCCCTATTCCACCGGCTACGATGCGATGGTTTTTCGACCGATATTGCCGCGACGAAAACGACAAAACGGATTGGCGTGCAGCGCCGTTGCTCGCCAAGAGCCACGCCAATTTACCGCCAGCACTTATCATCGTCGGCGGATATGATCCTCTCTGCGACGAAGGCGAAGCATACGCTCAAAAACTTAGGTCACAGGGTTCGGAAGCAGAAGTGTACCGCATGCCAGGTCAAATTCATGGATTCCTGACCATGAGTAAGATCATCACGGAGGCTGACCAGGCCCATGAAGCTATGACACGGACATTGCAACGCTATTTGCAAGTCGAGTGAGAACCGAGCAATGCTCTAGATCGGACGTCACGACAATCCTTCCTTCGCGTGACATGCCACCATTGATCCCAAATCCGTATAATGTCCCTTTATCCGCCACCAACCGAGCGCCAATTCGAAATATGGACCAGATTGCCTGATCGGTTCAGACGCGCCGGCCGCGTTCCAGATTGGGCGATGGCGAATAAGCATGGGCATACTACGGACTGTTTTTTGGAAGGACCGAGTTTCGATCGCGAAGGCAATCTCTATGTAACCGATATACCCTACGGCCGTATCTTTAGGGTTTCACGTGACGGTGATTGGCATCTCGTCACCGAGTATGACGGCTGGCCAAACGGATTGAAGATTCACAAAGATGGTCGAATTTTTATCACCGACTATAAAAAAGGAATCATGCGCCTCGATCCACCTACTGGCCAAGTTACACCAATTCTCACGCATCGTCGAAGTGAGAGTTTTCGCGGCGTCAATGACTTGGTTTTCGACTCAAAGGGCCGGTTGTATTTTACTGACCAGGGGCAAACGGGAATGCATGACCCAACCGGGCGGGTCTATCGATACGAATTGGAGACCGGCAAACTAGACCTATTGATTGCCAACGCACCAAGCCCCAACGGTGTTGTACTCAGTCCGGATGAAGACACGCTTTATGTTGCTGTCACCCGTGGTAATGGCGTTTGGAGGGTGCCGTTGCTTGCGGATGGCGGAACAACGAAAGTCAGCATCTTTGTTGCACTTGCTGGTGGCGTCAGCGGTGCGGACGGCCTGGGCATGGACCAAGATGGTCGATTGTTTGTATGCGATGCCGGCAACGGTTGTGTGTGGGTATTCACGAAATGGGGCGAGCCGGTCTACCGCTTGCGCTCGCCGACGGGCGGGCGATCCACCACGAACCTCGCATTTGGCGGCATCGAGAACCAAGACCTGTTTGTGACAGAATCAGACACCGGTCACATACTGCGTGTGCGTATGGATCAAGCTGGCCACGAGATGTTTTCGCATATGCCATGAGCAGCGAGCGATGCGAGCGCGATAATCCGCCGTCGTGACGGGACGAGTTCTATGCTCAGTCCTCATTCCACCCTTGGCCGATCCATCCTTGACTGGTCCACCCTTGACCGGTCCACCCTTGACCGGAGCATCTTTCGGCAGCTCCGGAAACTATGGGTCGCGGCTTTGTCGGTTACGGATTTTGTGGAGTCGTTCCGTAATGAAGGGCCAAACCCAGCGTGAGAACCAGCACGCCAATAACTAAAAACACGGTCAAGAGCGTGCCTTTAGGAGCCTTCTCGCTCCCTTCTCGCGCGCCGTCATTCAACAGGGCGCGCTTATGCGCCAAAGCAATACCCGCTACCACTTCCGGACGATTGGCCAGATCATTTCGCTCCATCACCCACCTCACTCCTCGCTTATCCGCTCGAAAACACGAGATTCGACCACCACGGCGTTGCGCCTACCACGTTCCCGTATTCGGCATTGATGCCCAAGGCTCTGCTTTCGCCTGCGCTTCTCCGCGCTGCAGCAATTCGAACGAAATTCCATCTGGCGATTTGACGAACGCCATACGACCGTCGCGCGGCGGCCGATTGATTGTAACGCCTCTGTCCATAAGGTCCTGGCAAGTCTTGTAGATGTCGTCCACCTCGTAGGCGAGATGACCGAAGTTCCGACCACCAGTGTATTCTTCTGGGTCCCAATTGTAGGTCAATTCGAGCAACGGCGCCCGAACAGTTGATCCTGACGACTCATCTTCGCCCGCAGCAAGAAAAACGAGCGTGTAGCGACCGGCTTCACTCTCAACGCGCCTAACTTCCTTGAGGCCAAGTTTATTGCAGTAAAAATCCAGGCTTTCATCAATGTTCTGAATGCGAACCATCGTGTGCAAATAACGCATAGTTACCTCTCATTACATCCTCAGCTGTTCTTACGCGGTTCCTAGCCTTCGGACAAGGATCTGCTTGCTTCCACCATAGAAAGACACCACCCGGCAATGATCTTCGCGGCGCCTGATTCCTGACATCTTGGTAGCCTTTAAGGTCGCCATTGCGATACTGCGCACCACCAACGGCACGTTCAGCATAGCCTCTGCCGATATTTTCTGAGTGGCCGCTTGGGGTGAAGGGTTGCCGCTGGGCGAATCACACGCACCGAGATTTGACACTGGAGTGCCTTCACCAGGACGCGTGGATGCCGGCCGATCCGCTACACGCGCCACCTGTGCACAACTGGCGCTCGGACCGCATCACAGAGATTACATGATTAATTTTCAATGCGTTACAATAATAGGCTCAAGTGAATTAGATGTGTATCGTCACACTCTTTCAAATGTGTAACCTAGAAAGCACTGTATCCCGCGCACGGCGATGTTATGTAGTTTGGTGTTCGCAGTCGATGGCGAGTCGGTTTAGGGCATTAGCCGGTCTCGTATAGGGTCTTCGACTGAAACGAGGGTGGTTGACGTGGTCTCACGGCAGCTAGTTGCGAAAATGTAACCATATGTACGCGGGGTACGATTTATGGGGGATACCAAACCAACTTCTGAACAGGCGCATGAGCTTCCTCAGGAGTATGACGATATCGGTGGCTTGCCGAAAGGGGCAACCTTAGATGTCTTCGAAGTCGCTGGTTCGATAAAATGGTTCGACGCTAGCAAGGGTTTCGGTTTTATTGTTCCAGACAATGGCTTGGGAGACATTTTACTTCACATTACTTGTCTTCGCGCCGGCGGTTATCAGACGGCCTACGAAGGGGCCCGAGTTCATTGCCAGGTTTTGCGTCGTCCCAAGGGACTTCAAGCTTTTGCAATCCTGAGCATGGACGAGAGTACTGCCATTCATCCGTCGCAGTTGCCGCAACGCACACACGTGGTTGTTCAGCCTGAGAGCGACTGGGAGCGTGCAATGGTCAAATGGTTCAATCGCATTCGCGGATTCGGCTTCTTGACACGTGGCGAGGGGACTCCCGATATTTTCGTTCATATGGAAACGTTGCGACGGTTCGGTTTCACGGAACTTAGGCCGGGCCAGGTTGTGCAGGTGCGATGGGGACATGGCTACAAGGGGTGCATGGCAGCAGAACTCAGACCGGACGGTCCGCCATCCGGACTGCCCTCACAACATTAGGTGCCTATCCTGTTGATTCGGCATAATGACACAAACGAGCCTAACAGGTTGTTGGGTTCGTTTGTTTTGCTTTGGGCGATTCTGATGTCGGTTGTCGGCGGCGGTGCCTCCGCAGGCGCACTCAAACAGGATAGTCTGACGCTTGTCTCTAATGGCAAGCGACATGAAATCTCGATTGAATTGGCTCAGACGCCTGAGGAAAAAGCGGTCGGCCTCATGTTTCGGCCCAGCCTAGGCAGACGTTCTGGTATGCTGTTTCCTTATGAAAAGCCCCAAGAACTGACCATGTGGATGCGCAATACGTACATCGAACTCGACATGGTCTTTATCCGTGCAGATGGCGTCGTGCACCGTATTGAGGAGCGCACCGAGCCGTTTAGCGAGCGTATCATCGCATCACAGGGCGACGTGCTGGCGGTTCTTGAACTGGCAGGGGGCGTTGCACGAGAATTGGGATTAAAGCCGGGCGACGTGGTTGATCACGCAATTTTTGGCCGCTAGTCGCTGGCACATGCACATGTCTCGCAACGCTCCAGCTTGGCGCTCCAACACGAGAGAGGCCGGACAACAAAGAGGCCGGGACTGTGCAACAAGCCGGCACATCAATGCAGAACGAACGCCAAGGCTTCTATCATTGTGCCGTGTAGGCGCTATCAATGGGAATGTTTGCGCCATTCACATAGGATGAGCGATCGGAGCACAACCAACAAACCAATTCTGCGACCTCGTGCGCGGTTCCCAGTTTTCGAGTTGGAATCATCCTCAGGATCTCATCCCCCCGGTTGCGCATTGTCACCTTCGTCATATCCGTCTCGATGAAACCCGGACAGATTGAGTTCACGCGGATGCCATTTTGTGCATACTCAATTCCTGCCGTCTTAGTTAAGCCAACGACCCCGTGCTTCGCAGCCGTATAGGCCGACGAAGTTCGAATGCCGATTAACCCAGCGATCGACGCCGTATTGACAATTGCCCCTCCTCCGTGAGCCAGCATGTGTTGAATTTGGGCCCGCATACAGAGCCAAACACCTTTCAGATTTACTCCTATCATGCGATCGAACGCTTCTTCGGTCCACTCGGCGGTATTCTGTCCGGCCGAGTTAACCTGATAGGGTGCAATACCAGCATTGTTGAATGCACAATCCAATCTTCCGAATGCACGAACGGTCGCATCAACCATGCTTGCGACGTCGTCAGCAGACGTAACGTCTCCGGGAACAGAGATCGCATGACCGCCACTTGTTGCAATCGTCGCTACGGTTTCAGACGCACCATCGATCGAAATGTCAGATACTGCCACGCTCGCACCCTCACGAGCGAAAAGATTGGCAGCTGCTCGTCCAATCCCGCGTGCGCCTCCTGTGATGAGTGCTGCCTTCCCCTCCAGCATACCGGTCATCATAATCCTCTCTTGCCAACGAAGCCTGGCCATTGAACTGTCAGACTTCGAACGCGTCCGATGTTGTCAGATCAAGCGACAACCAGATGGTAAGAGCAAGTGTCGTGCTTTGTGCGGCGTAAATTGAGTACCGCGACCTAGACCGGCCGATAAGCTCTCGGATTTAACCCTGCCAGCAAAATTCCGCCGCACCGATAGCATTGTCACAACCAAACTCAGCTTGAAGTCGTCTTGAGCACTCGTCACGCCAAATGGCGCATCCCGAAAGACGCACTGCCCCTGTTTCGCCGTCCGATGGCAAGATCTTCCGCGGAGCCAAGCCCATACCTTGAATAAAATTCAAATCTCGCGCAAGACTGACCAATGGCCGATATCAAGTTGAAACTTCCCCCATTTGCTGCACTGCGCGCGTTTTATGCAGCGGCCATGCATCCGCGTTTTCGAGACGCCGCCAACAGCCTGGGAGTAACAGAATCAGCCATCAGCCATCAGATCAAGCGCCTTGAAGACTGGCTCCGGGTGGCCCTTATCGATCGCTCTGGAAGTGGAACCAGATTGACGGAGGCAGGTCGACGCTATTTTCAGCAGATAGAACCGGCACTTTTGCAGATTCAGGCTGCAACCGACGAACTCCGCCCAGTCGATGGCCGCAGCGCCGTCCGCCTCACTCTCCCACCATCGCTCGCGGCAAATTGGCTAATTCCGAAATTTGGATCATTCGAACGCGCTTATCCAAACATCGATCTCCAGCTCCTCACTTCGACGCGTGTTATAGATTTGAGACGCGAACAGGTTGATCTGGCTATTCGTCATGGGCGTGGCACCTGGCGCGGACTGACGTCCACCTTCCTCTTGGAAGAAGCAGCCCTGCCAGTGTGCGCACCCGGTTATCTGGTACCATCCGCCGAACTCGATCACACCTACCGATTGGAAGGCGCCCGCCTGATCATAAATGGCGCTTTTCCCGACGAATGGAATGAATGGGCGCGCGCGCGCGATGTTGAGCTACCAGCTGGTGGCGAAGCAATTATTCTGGATGCACAAGAACAAACACTGCAACTTGCCGAGAATGGGCATGGGATCGCAATGGGTCGGCGCCCGGTGGTCGACACCTGGCTCAGCTCTGGACGGCTCATAGCCCCATTCGGCGATGCTGACCCGACCGGTGCCGCTTACTACCTCTGCAAGCCAGCGGCACAAACATTGTCGGTTGCAGCACGTCGAACCGAGCGATGGTTGACAGACATTGCCGCAGAGTGGCGCAACAATCGCCTCCCGAGCGCGTCGCACACTTAAATTATTTTCAAGTCGACTTGAAACGAACTTGCTAGCATTGGCCGCTGTTCTCACCCACATTTCTGACAACTCTCTCGATCCGAGCACAGAATATTCAAGGAACTAAGCCATGAGCCAAACCGCCTCACAAGCCCAATCCCGATCGACAATTGAACAACAGACGGTCGAAGGGGTATTAACGTTTATTGTACCGCAAAGTGACAAACCAGCCTTTCACAGTGCCGCTCTGACGGGCGGAGAGCCAAAAGTGCTGTTCAAAACAGAAGAGCGGCCGGTGACAATCACCGATATGAGGCCCTTCGCAGGTGCGTTGTCTATCGACAAAGAGGGATTTGAGCTCCTCAAGGTCCCAACCGACATCAAGGATTTCTATGACGACGCAGTAATAGAAGATCGATACTTTGAAGAGATCAAAAAAATACTCCGCAACCGATTCAATGCCAACGAAGTCGTGATCTTTGATGCAACTCGACGGTCAGATGGTGGGCATGGTGCTGAGAACCCGGACGGCAAACGCGGGCCTGCCCGGCGCGTCCATGTTGACTACACCGCCAACAGCGGACCGCAACGCGTCGTAGACATTTTGGGTCCAGGGCCTGCTGAGCGCCTCAGAGACAAAAGGGCACGCATCATCCAGATCAACGTTTGGCGCCCGATCCGCGGCCCTGTCAAGCGCGCGCCTTTAGCGCTCGCTGACGCCGCCAGTGTCGGGAAGAGCGAGCTAGTGGCAACAGATCAGGTTTTTCCCGACCGGGTGGGCGAGATTTATCATCTGGCCTACGCGCCCACTCAGAAGTGGTATTTTGCACCAGAGATGGATGTCGACGAAGTGCTCTTGATAAAGGGATGGGATAGCCTTGGCGACGGGCGCGCGCAATACACGCCCCATGGAGCATTCGACCTGGCAGACACGACGAGCGAGACCCCTCCACGCGAAAGCATTGAGGTTCGAACATTGGTCTTCGTTGAATAAATCCAATTTGCGTAGGCCCGAACCTTTGGCGCGCGCGCAAGCGGTCGGTGACGCAATCGCCAGTTCTGATGCTGAAGGCGCCCTAGCGCACTTCTTCGAAACGAGGAACTGGACGCATAAGAAATGCCAGTGGCGTTGCAAGCAACGCGGTTAGCGCGAACAAATAAAAAGCATTGATGTAACCTATCATTGCGGCCTGGCGCTGAACCTCAACGGACAGTGCCATCAGGCCGCTCGGAGTCCCCAAAGTCCATTGACCAATCACCTCTGGATAGCTCAACGCCTTGTTGTAATCTGAGAGGCCCTCCAAAAGCACAGCGTAGCTAGCGGCAGTCGAACGCACCAGAAGGACCACCGATGCCGCAATGAACAGACTTGAACCGAAATTTCTGACCAGATGAAAGAGCGTCATTCCTTCGGTAACCTGTCGCGGCGCCAAGGTCGCAAACGTCAAAATGGACATGGGCGTAAAGGCCAGACCAAAGCCGAAGCCCTGAAGAAGATTGGTCCAGAACACGTCAAAAGACGTCAAATTGATGTCAAACTGGGCCATCGCCCAGCCGGCAACCGCTTGGCTGAACAGCCCAATGGCAAGAGCCGTTCGTGGGAAATAGCGCGATGCTTGCACAACAATCAGGAAGGACAGCCAATTCCCTACACCGCGCCCAGCCAACAATAAACCAATTAAACTCTCGGGATATCCACGCAACTCGTTGAGTAGCCCTGGAAACAACACCATTGGCGTAAAACTCAGCATGCCCATGATGAATGCGATGAACAGCCCCAGAGAAAAGTTTCGATCGAGCAACATTCGGGGATCGATGAACGGCCGCTTCGCCGTAAGGATATGTGCCACAAAAATCCAAAACGCGATGATGGCAACAATGAGTTCAATAACGATCTCTGGCGATTCTAACCAATCCAGTCGTTGTCCGCGGTCCATCACGAGTTGTGCTGCAGCAATAGCGATGGCCAATGCCAAAAAACCGGTCCAGTCAAAACTGCGTGCCTCACGATGGCTGTGTCCGGACAGCGCGAACCAGACAAATGCCGTGGCCAGGACGCCTGGCGGCACTACCATGAAGAATGCACCCCGCCAATTGTAGACTTCGCTGATGTAGCTACCGAGCACAGGGCCGGACACTGGACCAAAAACTGCACCCACTCCCCACATCATCGTCACCATCGGATGCAGATGCCGCGGAAAAGTCGCCAATAGTATTGCCTGCCCCATCGGCATGATCGGAGCTCCGAAAAAACCTTGGCCAAAACGGTATAAGACCAAAGTCTCGAGGCTCCCTGCCAGCGCACACAACAGCGAGAAGACGGAGAAGCCGAGCATCGCGAAAAAGAGAAGATACCGCCAGCCGACGCGATAGGCGAGCCACCCCGTCAGCGGAATGCCGACGGCTGTTGCAACGAGATTGAACGTCACCACCCAGGCAATTTGGTCTTGAGTAGCAGACATTGCGCCCTGCACTTGGGGTAAGACGACGTTAGCTAGCGTGATGGACATCCCGTAGAGCAGCGTTATGAGCTGCACCATGAAGAGGATCATCCATTGGCGCACGGTGATACTGAACATGCCCCCAGTACCTGTTCTCGCACTAAGCGTCATTGGTAGCCTAGCCTACGCATGGCGGGACGTGTTGCTTTGAACTTGACGCCAACGGATACAATCTCCCAACAGCACTCCACCGCGGCCGTTGACCGACGGCCTCACTTTGGTAAGCGCTGGTCGCAAAAGCCTATCCGACCTGCTACACACGTTTCAATATCGCCTATTGAGCACCAGAGGATCACAATACGCATGTCTAACCCGCGGGTCGCTATTCTTGGCGTCATTCTTGAAAGCAATCGACTATCCCCGACCGCAAAAACGGCGGATTTCGAAGGTCTCTATTGTCTTGAAGGGGACGAAATCCTATCCGCGGCACGGTCAGATGCCTCCGAGATCGCGCCGGAGGCATCGGCGTTCGTTAAGGCCATGGACGCAACCGGCCCCTGGGAACCGGTCCCGATTTTGCTTGCTGCTTGCCACCCTCAGGGGCCAATCGACCAATCGCTACATGACACCTTTATCGACCGAATTCGTTCCGAGTTGCGCACCGCCGGGCCCTTGGATGCCGTCTATATCGCCAATCATGGGGCGATGGTGGCCACAGACAGTCACGACCCGGATGGCGAGATCATTGCTGCGGCGCGCGAATGCGTGGGTCCTAAAAGTCGGATTGTTGTTACGCTCGACCTCCACGCAAACATATCCGAAACAATGGTGGCTTCAAGTGATACTATTATAGGCTATCGCACGAACCCCCACGTCGATATGATTGAGCGCGGGGAAGAAGCCGCCTTAACCTTGCGTTTAATGCTGGCTCAGCTTGCAGATCCTAAAATGTATTTTGTTAGATTGCCGTTGACGCCCGCCTCGGTAAGCCTTCTCACGGCAGAAGCACCTTTCGGATCTATGATCGATCTTGGCCAACGCCGGCGCGCTGAGGAGGGAGGTCGAATATTGAACGTTTCGATATTTGGCGGATTCGTTTTCTCGGACACGAGTTACAACGGGCTGTGCGTCGTCGTTACGGCTCGCAACGAACTGAATGATGCAAAGAAATTGGCAAACGAGATCGCTTCGGTCGGCTGGTCGACACGCGAAAAGTTCAAGCGTCTTCTAACACCAGTTTCCGAGGCCGTGTCACTCGCAAAAGACAACCATCGCGCACCCGTAATTTTTGCAGACTCGGGAGATAATCCTGGAGGCGGAGGGACTGGTCGCACGACCCAATTACTGCTTGCTCTGCTCGAGGCCGATGCACGTGGCGTCCTCTATGGTAGCTTCTTCGATCCTCCTTTGGCGCGAGCGGCACATACCGCTGGCGCGACCGCGACGTTTTCCGCAAAGTTTAACACTCTGCCCGGGACCTCTTATGATCGGCCATTGGCGTACGAAGCCGAAGTCATCGCGCTTCACGACGGCGACGTAGTTGGCCGACTTGGCCTGTTCGCGGGACGACAAATGCACCTTGGACCATGCGCCGCGATCCGCATCAGCGGCATAACAGTTATAATCATCTCCGACCGTACGCAGACGGCAGACCCGATCTTTTTCGAGATGTTCAATCTCGATATTGGCGCAGCACACACCGTAGTTGTAAAATCAAGAGGGCATTTTCGCTCTGGATTCCTACCTTGGTTTCCACCAGAGCGTGTCTACGAGATCGACACGGAGGGGCTGGTTTCGCCGGTCCTTGAACGACGTCAATGGCACCACCTCCCCCGTCCAGTCTACCCGCTCGACGAGCACGCGCATTGGAATCCTTAGCAATCTGCACAACTAGCTTGCAAATGGGACGCGTTGAATATGACTGTAGCCGCAACACCAGACGTCCCTCCAAATCTGCGTCGCTTGCAGAATGAGGGCGAAACTAGGCAGGTGCAGCAAAATCGCTGGATCAGAGAGGCCCAAGTACGCGACAAGCGAGAATGCCTGCTGATGGGAGTGCGTGCCCGATGGGTTGCGTTAGCGGCGATAGCAATCCTTCTGCCAATGATCAACCCTCGCATCGAAGTTCTCTATTATGAAGTCCTGCTCCTTCTGTTTGCATTGATCGGATGGGCCCAGCTGCGCTTTGGGAAAACAGGTCGATCGCGCGGGGAGCTGGCGCTGATGTTCTGCGATCTTGCGCTCATGACGATCGCCATCGTCGTACCCAATCCGTTCGGCACTGCCAATTGGCCGCTGCCGATGCACTTTAGATTTGACAACTTTTTGTACTTCTTTGTCCTTCTTGGAGGGGCAGCCCTGACCTACAACTGGCGCACCGTTATCGCAATGGGGGTGTGGACGACCGGCTTGTGGCTGCTGGCATTCGCGATCGTAGCCTGGGTCTATATACCGGATCCGAATCTGACCGAGTTGACCCAGCAGGCATTCGGCTACAATCCGCGGCTGGCCCAACTGCTCGACCCTAACAACATGTATTTTCTCGGTCGGGTTCAAGAGGTCTTGATTTTTTTGCTCGTGGCTTGGATGCTCGGCCTCGCCGGTCAACGATCGCAGCGGTTGCTCTTGAGCCAAGCGACGGCTGAGCGCGAACGCGCCAATCTGGCTCGCTATTTTTCGCCGAACGTCGTCGATGAACTATCGCACAATGATGATCCCTTGAGGCACGTTCGCAAGCAGGACGTGGCAGTTTTGTTTGTCGACATCGTCGGTTTCACGCACCTGACCGAAAATCAAAGACCGGAGCAGGTGATTGCAACTCTAAGAGACTTCCATGGATTGATGGAACATGAGGTATTTCGACATAGCGGGACGTTAGACAAGTATTTGGGAGACGGCCTCATGGCAACTTTTGGCACGCCGTTACCAGGCCGGTCCGACGCCTCCGATGCGATGCGATGTGTACGTGCGATGGCCCAGACGACGGAACGATGGAATGTCGAACGCGCCAAGATCAAGGCACAGCCGATACAAGCCAGCTTCGGTCTCCACTACGGCGAGGTGGTACTAGGAGACATCGGGTCCAACCGGCTCGAATTTGCAGCAATTGGTACGACGGTAAACGTTGCTAGTCGACTTGAAGCGCTCACCCGTAGCCGGGAAGCTGTGCTTGTGGCGAGCGATGCGCTTGTCCAGCGCGTGCAGAAGGAGCATCAATCTGAAGATCTTCTCAAAGGAATGAAGTGCCATGTCAACGAGCCGATCCGCGGGATCGCTTCGCCAATGACGCTTTGGGTGCTGGATCGTCGATTCGATCATGCTGCCTGAGCGGTATGATTGGGCCATTACGCGTTAGGCGCAGCCCCCCAGCGTCCTATCGCTCGGCAAAACGAGGATCGCGCGAAAGTCGTTCACGTTGGTGAAAGTCGGCCCGGTGTGGATCAGAGCTCCAATTGCAGAAAAGAAGCTGTACCCATCGTTGTTGTCCAGCATTGCTTGCGGGACGAGGCCAAGTTCTCGAACCTGGGCGAGGGTATCGGGCGCGAGGTAAGCACCTGCGTTGTCCTCGCTGCCATCAATTCCGTCCGTATCGCAGGCGATGGCGTAGATGCCTTTCGCCCCATTAAGTGCGAGTGCCAGACCAAGAAGGAATTCCGCGTTTCGGCCGCCGCGGCCATTTCCGGTCACTGTCACCGTCGTTTCACCTCCGGAAATTAACGCAACAGGGCCACTGTCATGACGCGCCGTCAATGCAGTGGCGGCTTGCGAACGCGCCACGTCGCGCGCTTCACCTTCGATTGAATCGCCCAAAATTTGGGGTGTGACGCCATTGGCGAGACAGATGCTGGCTGCCGCGTCGAGCGCTGCTCGTGGACGGGCTATCATATGGAATTCAGCCCGCCGCAAAACCGGATCGCCTGCCTTCGGCGTCTCTGCTGCTTCGCTAGCAAGGAAGGTACGGACCTTGTCAGAAATCGAAATGTTGTACTTCTTGAGCAGCGCCAACGCATCTGCGGCTGTTGTTGGATCGGCTACTGTCGGACCGGAGGCAATCACTGCCGGATCATCCCCCGGCACATCGGATATCGCCAGTGTCACCACACGGGCCGGGTGGGCTGCAACGGCCAATCGTCCCCCCTTGATGGCCGACAAGTGTTTACGCACCGTATTCATTTCATCGATCGGTGCGCCACACACGAGAAGGGCTTTGTTAATCTCTTGTTTGTCATCCAAACTAAGAGACGAAGCCTCTCCTTGTGTACCAAGGGACCACCCCGGCATGGTCAGCAGCGCTGACCCCCCGCCGGATATTAGACACAATACGAGATCGTGTTCGCTTAGCCCCTCAACCGCGGTACGAATGCGGCGGGCAGCATCGAGGCCGTTCTCGTCCGGCACCGGATGCGCTGCTTCGACAACTTCGATACGATCGCAAGCCACCGCGTGCGCATATCGCGTGACAACCAGACCACTTAGCGGGCCATCCCAGTTTTGCTCGACCGCTCGAGCCATCGATGCCGCGGCTTTCCCCGCACCCACAACGATCGTGCGACCAACTGGCCGATGCGGCAGGAATGGGGGCAGGCAATGCGCCGGGTCAGCAGCCCTAACAGCGGCATCGAACAAGCTCTGCAGGAACCTTTTTGGATTACTCAAATCTGGCATGATGGTGGATCCCTATTCTTGTCAAACCACTGTCTTCGCGTGTCCTTAACAGCCCACGCTTTCAACAGTTTCTACTCGTGCACCCAAATAGAATACACATGCAGTACGCACATGCAGTACGCAGATGCAGTACGCAGATGCAGTTCGCGGAAGCAGGCCTGCAATGTTGAACGTGGGAGCTGGACCGCTTACACGGTACGACATTAGCAGATGCAATATATTTGATATAAAGTAGAAGCCTTTGCCTCACGGATTATCGCCAACAAAGACGCACGATGAGACCACGCCGGATTGAGCGGAAAGAACAGAAGTACCTCCCCGGCCAAGGGAAAACCGGGGAGATAGGCGCATCAGTACCTCTCTTATAGTTCTTGTTGTTGCGAGCGGTTTACCGATGAAATCGCGCCGCTTAGGAGAGAAGGATTGTGCAGGCGTCTTGTTGACCAGAACCATGCCAACTCGCCAAGAGTTGCGCTGTATCACGAGGAACAAGGCAAGGACGAATGTTCATTTTTTTATTCAGTTCCAGAGTGTTACACAGGTAACATCATACTTGAAAGCGGTGGATTTCGTCGTCAACGGGTTCGAAACCATGCCCGGGACGATCCGGCACATGAACCGAGCCGCCTACTGGGAGCGGGATTGAAGGATCGAGATAACTGTCTGGGTTTATGAAAAAATGCTCGAACTGCTCGCAAATTGATCGGGCCGCCATCAAATGCAGCGTCGCCCAGTAGCCGGGACCGAAATAAGGTGCATGCGGCATTACCCGTGCAGCGTGTTCATCAGCAAGGTCGCATACGTTCAGAAACTCGCTGATGCCTCCCACTTTAGTAACACTGGGCTGCACATAAGCAATCCGCGGTGCAAGGCGGGCAAACTCGACGGATGTACATGCGTTTTCGCCGCTGGCGATCGATACCCCGTATTTCTCCTGCAGCGCGCCGAGGCTCTCGGCTTGGTCGGACGGAAACACGGGTTCCTCAACCCAATACAGATCAAGTTGCTTCATGAGTGGCATCAGTAGTTCAGCCGTTTCTTGCGACCAGTTGCAATTTACATCTGTCGCAAGTTTGATATCCGGTCCCACGGCGTCGCGGCCGGCAATTATTGGGTCACGCTCTATTTCGTGCAGTTTGATCGTCCCGTAGCCCTGTGACACCGCCTTGGAGGCATAGGCCGCAACCAAATCAGGTTCACCATAGCGCACTAAGCTGGCATAGGCTGGCAGCGCGCTGCGTTGGCGCCCACCTAGGAGCTCCGCCAGCGGCAGACCTGCAATCTTGGCCGCAATATCCCAAAGCGCAATGTCGATTGCAGAGATGGCAAACATGGTTATACCATACCGACCGTGCAGATGCAGACGTTGCTGCAGTTTAAGATTGAATTCCGGGATATCATCAATTTCCGTACCGACAACTAGTGGCGCTACCATGTCTTCAAGCATGGCAATTGTCGCCCGTCTGCAACCGTAGCCAAATCCGTCGCCCCAACCGATCACGCCGTCATGCGTTTCAACACGCACCAACGCGAAATCGAGCTTGGTCCACTTGCCGGGCATGAGGCCCACCCCGGCGCTGCCATCCTGGAACGGAACCTGTAAACCGATCACGTCGACTGATTTGACAGATATCATGCTAGACACCTCGCTAATCCAATATACGGACTTCTAATCTCTCACGATGATTCCGGCGCCTCGATACCCACCATCAACCGCGATAATCTCTGCGGTAATGTAGCTGGATTGGGTATCGTCTAGCAGGAATGCAACAACACTTGCGATTTCGCGGGGCTCGGCGTAGCGATTCATTGGAACAAACCGGTGATATAGTTCGCGATCTGCTGCTGTATGCAGGGCTCTCACCATCGGCGTCTCTATTGGTCCTGGCGCGATTGCGTTCACGCGAATGCCAAATTCCGCGAGATCATTCGCCATCACTTGCGTCAATGTCACAACGGCCCCTTTTGATGCTCCATAGGCGGACCGACCCTTTGAACCGCGCAGACCGGAGATAGAAGCAATATTGACAATTGATCCGTGTCGGCGAGCGAGCATGTGGTGCGCCGCCGCCTTGCCAACCATAAAAGTTCCAACCACGTTTACGTCCAGAACTTTCCGGAATAGCTCCGCGGGAGTTTCCAACACGTGATGATCGGCGGCAATACCCGCGCAATTCACGACTCCGGCGATTGGACCAAATTCCAATTCGATTTTTGCGATTGTGCTGTCCACCTGAACTTCTTCTGTCACATCGACCGCAGCAACAAAAACCGATGTGTCGTCCGCGTAATCCCTCCTGGCTCTTTTCAGTGCGGGAGTTTCTAGATCGAGAATGGCGACGCGCCATCCGCGCGTGAGTATGTACTCGGCCGTCGCCTGACCAATTCCGGATGCTCCCCCCGTGACGATTGCAACCGCGTTGTCTGGATTCGCCATGGGTTCTCTCGTCTCTTATGAATTCACATCAGTTCGACAGAAATGGCTTTCCATTTCGCGGCGGATTTGAACAGCACGATTTGATTGATCAAGCTCGACATCGTCCCACTTCAGTTGCTCGCCTACCTCCACGTCGCGCTTGAGCTTGACATCATGCGACAGTCCTAAAGGCAAGTAACCAGCCTCAAGTGAGACAACTGCTGGGGTCTGTTTGCCCCACACACAGGCACCGCCCTCCCCATCCAGCATCTCGCCCGCCTTCAGCGCGCGCTTGGCAGTCGCTACTACGACTGAATTGAAACAAATGGGTGCTCCGGTTGGTTCATTTCGCAAAACTACGGAGGCAATCGAATATCCTAATTCAAGTCCAATCATGTGTGTCGGTCGGTAGAGCGCGCCATACTTGCCCGTCGAATCCGGAAGACAATTGTACTCTGTTATGCAAGATCTTGCATAGTTGCTATCGCTGGTAATCACCACGTAGGTTCCCATCGCAAGATTATGAGGTACATCTGTACCGTCGCGATAGACCGACGACGTGACCTCAGTGACCCCTGCCTTTTCCAGCACGCCGCCGTCGGCTTTCGGCTTACAAATCTCGGCATGTTCAAACCGCGAAGCCGGGGGAAAACCCAGTCCATTGGACTGCGGAACCAGTCCAGTGGAGTTGCATACCGCGGTCATCTCAATGCCTGATTTCGTCCCATCGACAAAAGAGTTGAACATTTTTGGATTGATGTGGGAGCGATCCTGAATTTTGAGATAGGTATCTAAGATCTCCCACACGGTGTCTGGCGTGGAAGCATGATATGTAGGCATATACCGAGTACCCTTGCCGGCGGCCACAACTTCAAATCCGCAGGTACGCGCCCAATCCACATGTTCACAAATCAGAGCCGGTTGGTCTCCCCATGCTAAAGAATACACTACACCTTTTTGGGCCGCGCGCTTCGCAAGTAGAGGGCCGGCCAACGCATCTGCTTCGACGTTCACCATGACAATGTGCTTGCCATGTTCAATGGCAGCTAAGCACAACTCAATGCCGAGAGTTGGATTTCCCGTTGCCTCAACGATGACATCAATTTCGGGATGCTCGACGAGCACCTGCGCACTTTCTGTGACAAAAGTCTTGCCAGTCTTAAGTGCGGCATCGACTGACATTGCGTCCAATTGGGTCGCTGGCCATTCAACCCCCATGAGACGCTCCCGGGTCCTTTCCAATTGCAGGTCAGCCAACCCCACCAACTGCATACCTTTAGTCAATCGCAGCTGCGACAAAAACATGGTTCCAAATTTGCCGGCACCGACCTGTCCAATCCGGATTGGATTGGAATCGGCGGCACGCTGGGCCAACATCCGTGACAAACTCATGAAACTATCCTCTCTCAACCGTTCTCATTAGTTGATCCTTGTCGATCTCCATGGGCACGTATATTAAATGAGCTTCCCTTCATCACGGCGTATCCTCAAGGAGTATCCTCCTTCAGGTAAGAGCTCTTATGCAGCACAGGCCTCGCGATGGAGCAAGCCATGTTGATCCCTGATGTCGCATCGAGAAAAATCGCAGCTGCATGCGCCCATGCGAAACCCACCAATGTTCCATAAATACACTGAGAAGGGTTGACGGCGTGACTCGGGCTCGTCGGGTTGATCATAAATCGGATAACCGCTTGGTTTCGCGCTGCCATAAGATTGATCTAATCTAAGCCGCTCGGCGCCATCGACAAAGAACACCCTCGATACAACAGGAGCTCGAATAAGAAGTGGCCAACGAAACCTTCAACTTTACCGAAGCCCTGCGCACGGACTTGCCGCCGCCGGTTGCACGATGGCAAGGATTTCCAAATTTCAACTTTGTCGGCGGACATGTCGCTCCGGAGACCGTTCCCGTCAACGATTTGATCGCCGCAAGCCAACGCGCGCTCGCGCGCGAAGGACAGACACTCGCCACCTACAGTCTGGAAAGCGGACCTCAGGGTTATCGCCCACTCCGGGATTTTTTGGCAACCAAACTCAAGAACCAAGCTGGTATCGTTTGCTCGGCCGACGATATTCTACTGACGTCTGGCTCACTTCAGGGCCTCGAATTAGTGAACCAAATCCTGCTGGCGCCCGGCGACACGGTTATCATCGAAGAAGCCTCCTATGGCGGGTGCATTAGTCGTTTTCAGCGACTAGGAGTCACACCCGTTGGCATACCCGGCGATGCCGCTGGAATGGATATGGATGCGCTCTCTCAGGCCCTTGAAGAACTTTCTCAGAAGGGGGTCAAGCCGAAGTACATTTACACTATCCCGACGATACAAAATCCCACTGCAACAATTATGAGCTTCGCGCGACGCGAGCGGTTGATCGAAATCGCAATTGCTCATGACGTAGCGATCTTCGAAGATGAGTGCTATTCAGATCTGATCTGGAATGGGATGAGACCACCAGCACTCTACGCCATGGATCCGACCGCGCGAACGATCTTTATCGGTTCTTTCTCGAAATCGATCGCACCGGCGCTGCGGGTGGGTTACGTGGTGGCACCATGGTCGATCCTAAGCCGACTTCTGGCCTGTAAAACGGATGCAGGCTCGGGTGCACTCGAACAAATGGTCCTTGCTGAATATTGTCCCGCGCACTTTGAGGCCCACGTTGCTGCCACGAACACCATTCTAGAGGCAAAGCTCGACGCTCTTATTTCGGCGCTTGAGGAAAATTTCGGTATCGCGGTTGAATTTGACAAACCACCGGGGGGAATCTTTCTCTGGGTCAAATTTCCGGCCACGGTTGATACGACCCGCCTGGCCGCGGCCGCGGCAACCGTCGGTCTCAGTATCAACCCAGGTGCGGAGTGGTCTATAGAGGGCGATGGCGCCAAGCGTGCCGCTCGGATTTGCTTTGCCAATCCACCGGTGGAGACGATACGAGCTGGAATCGGCAAGCTAGCGGAGATTTGCAATCGGGAATTCGGCGTACCTGAACGCATCGCGAATGTTGAACGCGGGACAGAAGTAGTCCCAAGACCGACACCCTAACCTCCAATGAAGTGGCAGCATCAAAGCCCAAAACGCGAGTCGCCGAGGTTTGAGTCAGATTTGGAGTCCGAATCGGAATTGACTGATAGTGACAACAGGACATCAGGAAATTACTCATGATCCGTCTCTCGGTGCTCGACCAATCGGTCGCCGTCACTGGTCGCTCCCATGCGGAAGCGATTCGAGAATCACTGGAACTGGCACAATTTTGCGAATTGCTGGGCTACGCACGGTACTGGGTCTCAGAACATCATAGTCATGAAACAATTGCTGGCTCTGCCCCTGAAATTCTGATGGCCGCCATCGCCGCTACCACAAAAAGAATTCGCATTGGAAGCGCCGGCGTAATGCTGCCGCATTACGCGCCACTCAAGATAGCGGAGCAATTCCTGACACTAGAGGCTCTGGCACCAGGTCGCATTGATCTCGGCGTCGGTCGTGCCCCGGGATCGGACGGGCGTACAGCATTCGCACTGCATCCCGATGCGGCACGCAGAGCCGAACTGTTCCCAGAGCAGATCAAGGATCTTATCTCCTGGACCCATGGCAGTGATCTCGGTGCTCATCATCCATTTCGTCGGGTGAAGGCCCATCCAGAGTGCGATACAGTACCAGAAATTTGGGTCTTGGGAACGTCGGACTATGGCGCACGAGTTGCCGCTCGTTTCGGTTTGCCCTACTGTTTTGCACACTTTATCACGGACGGCATTGGTGCGGAGCAAGCGATAGATCTTTACAGGGCCGCGTATCAACCAAGCACAAGGTTTCCAGAACCGACACCAGCAGTTTGCGTCTGGGCACTGGCCTCAGATACGACGAACGATGCGCAGTTCCAATTCAGATCACGCGCGTACGCCCGATTGCTGCGGGATCGGGGATTGCGTCGCCCCATTGGCCCACCCGACGCTCCCGCGCCATTCGAATTCTCGCGGCGGGACGAGTTTGCACTTGAGCAGATTAGGAAAAACCATATCGTCGGCGACGCCGGCACCGTTGCCACTGAATTGCGCAACGTTGCGACTTCGCTGGGTGTCGAAGACGTTGTCATCCTGACCTGGGCTTATGGTGTTGCCGCGCGTCGACGAAGCTATCGTTTGATCGCCCAAGCCTTCGATCTTGGTTCATCTACCTGCCCTCAAGAAGCCAGAGACCGACCAGAGCAATTATGACCACGCCCGATCCAGACGTTACAGGAATTGTGCTTGCCGGAGGTTTGTCTCAACGCATGGGAGGTGGTGACAAGGGCTTGCTTATGCTCGGGGCCAGGACGATGCTGCAGCGCGTGATTGACCGGATCTCGCCGCAGGTCCAGACATTGGCCATCAACGCTAACGGCCCCCCCGAACGTTTTTCCCGCTATCAGCTACCTGTATTCCCAGATACTTACAACGGCTACGTGGGACCGCTGGCAGGGATCCTGGCTGGCATGCGTTGGGCGGAGACCAACACTCCAAGTGCACAATGGATTATCACCGTCTCGACCGATGCACCCTTTATACCGCTTGATTTGGTCGATCGGCTGCGCCATTGCGCCAAGCACAGCGCGTGCGCTGTCTCGATCGCACGTTCAGATGGAAATCTGCACCCAGTCATTGGACTGTGGCCAGTAATTCTGGCAGATGATTTAGAGCAGGCCTTGAATGAGGGCATCCGCAAGGTTCTGAGATGGACCGATCGGCACGGCACGCTACCGGTCGACTTTGATCTTTTGGAAATCGACGGTGTCACTCTGGATCCCTTTTTCAATGCAAATACACCGGACCAACTCGCGGAAGCGGTCGACTTGTTAAATCGACAGGCCTGAGCCATAAACATCGACAGGCTGGAGCCCAACTGTCATGAAAAAGCTAGCAAATTTTCCATTTAATGCGCCGGCGCCGATTGTCGGAATTGCGGGTTGGAAAAATGCCGGCAAGACCACTTTGGCCGTCGGATTGGTCGCCGAGTTTGCGCACCGCGGTTTAAAGGTTGCAACGGTAAAGCATGCACACCACAATTTGAGACTGGATGATGATGACACCGATAGTGCCCGTCATCGCCGCGCTGGCGCCCGCCAAGTTGCGGTAGTCTCTTCGAAACGCTGGGCGCTGCTGACTGAAACGCCTGAAGGTGCGGAACTTGACTTTGCCGACGTCGTCGCCCGTATCGACGACTGCGACCTTATTATCGTCGAAGGGTATAAGTCTCAGCCGATTCCCAAGATCGAGGCGCGACGCACGGCAGCAAAGCCGGGCCTTGCTCTGGCAGAACAAGATGCCCACGTGCTCGCAATAGCAGCGGACCACGCAATCGAAAACGCTGAGGTTCCGGTATTTGCCTTAGATGATTACACAGCGATAGCCGATTTCCTGGTCGCCCAATTTGGCCTTGCACCCTCCGATGCCGTTGCATCTCAAGGAGAGATCGCTTGACTTGGCTGCAATCATCGAACGATTTTTGCCTTCGGTTGGTCTTTTTCGCGACGCTCGTTCTCATCTCGACCCTCGGTAAGGCGGAGACAAACGAGCCGCCTGTCCCTGCAGGTCTCGATCCAGGTGGAGTCGCAGTTGCTCTTGTCGGTGGTGGCGTCAATTATACTTCGAAACACCTCGCAGACCGTCTTGCTCGCGACGGCGAGGGCGATCTCATTGCCTGGGATTTCGTTGACGATGACAATAAGCCCTTCGCTTTGAGCGGCACCGGAACGAACGATGCCCTTCGTCTTATCGAGGGCAATGATGTCGTTCGCATCATCGTGCTCAAGGAACGCAAGAATGATCCGACGTCTATTGGCCAAGCGTCCGATTTCGTCCGCCAAACGCCGGCGCGTGTATTGGCCTGGCCTAACGGTAATCCGGGTCGACCCGACTGGCCGCTATTGACTCAAGCAGCTCGAGCATTTGGAAACATCCTGCTGATTGTTCCGGCTCCGAAGACTATACCTGAGCGGATGTCGAATGTTTTCTATGCCGGCGCGCGCCAGCGCGTTACGAACCGACGAAATGCGTGTCTTGACGCTGCTGTCCGAGCCGCAAAATTTCTGCGGAACGATCCGTCCCTGAGTGCCGAGCAGCTCAAGACCAACATGGAAAATTGGGCGAAATCTCGCGACTAAGCCGCTTGCATTGCCCAGATTGGGAGAAACCGCCGGGAAATACGCAGCAAATCGGAAATGACCTTGATTTTAGGCCTACACTGCCATTCAGCTTGAAGCTGACTCAGGGAACTATAATGTATAGGCTCAGGGAAACACAGAATAGACCTGGGCTCAGGGAGCAAGACCAAAAGCCATGACTGCCTCCTTACCAATTGCTGCGGGATCCGATCCTTATTTTGACCAGATGATCGATCCATTCGGACGCCATGTCACCTATCTGCGGGTATCGGTGACGGATCGCTGCGACTTTCGTTGCGTGTACTGTATGGCGGAGAATATGACGTTTCTCCCAAAACGAGATCTGCTCACACTCGAAGAACTCGATCGCGTCTGCACGGCGTTTGTCGACAAGGGCGTCAGGAAACTGCGCATCACGGGAGGGGAACCGCTCGTGCGCCGTAATATTATGCAGCTTTTTCGCGCCCTCTCACGGCATCTCGAAAGCGGACGCCTTGAGGAGCTCACGCTGACGACCAACGGCAGTCAACTCAGCAAACATGCTGCTGAACTCGCTGACTGCGGCGTACGCCGAATCAATGTTTCGATTGACACGCTCAAACCCGACAAGTTCAAAGCAATCACACGCTGGGGCAATTTAGACAAAGTATTGGATGGACTAGAGGCCGCCAAAGGTCAGGGCCTGAAGGTCAAGATAAATGCCGTTGCGCTCAAGGGCGTGAATGATGACGAACTCGACGATCTCATTCGCTTTGCCCACGGTCAAGGCTACGATCTGACACTAATTGAGACAATGCCGATGGGCGATATCGATGGTGATCGGACGGACCAATACCTTCCGCTTTCTATGGTTCGGGCCAGTCTTATGGATCGTTGGACCCTAACTGATATCCCCTTCAAGACGGGCGGGCCTGCGCGCTACATGAAGATCGCAGAGACCGGCGGCCGTTTGGGCTTCATCACGCCGATGACGCACAATTTCTGCGAGAGTTGCAACCGAGTGAGGTTAACGTGCACCGGCACGCTCTATATGTGCTTGGGTCAAAACGATGCGGCTGACCTGCGGGGGCCTCTGCGGTCGAGCCCTGAACCGGACGCGCTCTATGCGGCCATCGACGAAGCCATCGGCCGCAAGCCTAAGGGTCACGACTTCATTATCGATCGTAGAACCAAACAACCGGCCGTTGCGCGTCACATGAGCGTAACAGGCGGATAGGCAGATCGTCGGACAAGCGAGCAACAATTGGCATGCCTAAGCCCCCCCTATCGGGTTTCTTCCTTTGCCCAGGACTGCACAGGCACCATTTTTTGGGGGGCTGGCGACGCGCACGCGATACGCCGGCTCGACTGAGGGCTTGCGACCGTTACTCAGCACAAGCACAGCCTCAGAGAGATATTGTAGCTAGCCTGTAGATCATCTGACGTCGGGTCTTATCATCCGATCAAGCAAAAAATAGTATGTGCGACCGAAAGCTAGAACGGACACCCCGGTCGGCTAGCCAAGACTCAAAACCAAGACAGATGAAGTGCCTGGATCAACCTAAACC
>JBPCWA010000328.1:0-4845 GCA_051009975.1 Hyphomicrobiaceae bacterium | reverse complement strand
TAGCTAACGATCCATTCCCAAGAGTTGGCTGCATAAAGTGTGATCACATCGCCTTTGACCAAGCCGAGCGCGGCAAGACCACCGGCGGCCGCTTCGATCATTGTGTTTAACTCTCGGAAGGAGAAAGACCGGTCCTCAAACACAAGAGCTTCTTTGTCGCCAAATTTTTCAGCCGCCGCGTGCGCTACCTGTCCAAGGTGATCAAGCATAGGTTTTTTTCCTTATTCGATCCCAACTACCCAGTCAGCGCCCAGCGTTGGCCTGGGGAACTGGCTTATGTGGGAATTGGCGGCCATTTTTCTACCCAAGCGGCTTCGGTATTAGTTTCAGCGCGGATGTCCAATGTCAAACGAACAGTCCATCCGCAACCGAGACCAGCAAGTAGGACTCGCTGTGGAAGCTGAAAACCGCTCATGGTGCGAGGCCTTATTTAGTTGTCTGCTTTTAAGTTTGGTCGGTCGATTTGTGTTTGCTACCTTGCTCCGCCGCGGCGCCGTCGTCAATTGTGCTTGCATGCCCACAATGGCGATGGGCCTGCAGAATTGGTACACTCTGGTCCGCAAACCAGGCCGCGAACCCCTCGTGGCGTTCATTTCCTTATGTCCGCTTTCGTGGGTAAAGCAGACATGATCAAAAAATTTGGCGATGTCCGCTTTGTGCCAGGAACGGACATTTGTCCCGATCTGGTGGATTCTGTGCCCTCAGGAAGATAGTCTTTCTCATGTGGAGGTAGACAATGGAACGGAGGCTTGCTGCCATACTTGCCGCAGATGTGGTTGGTTATTCGCGTATGATCAGGGCGGACGAAGAGGGCACGCTAGTCGCGCTTCGTATGTTGCGGGATAAACTCATAAATCCGAAGATTGGTGAGCATGATGGACGCATAGTCAAACTCATGGGCGATGGCATGCGAGCCGAATTTGCCAGTGTCGTTGATGCGGTAGCGTGCAGTGTCGATGTGCAAAATGGCATGGCAGAACGCAACGCCAATGCACCGGAGGCACAGCACATAGTGTTTCGAATAGGCATCAATCTAGGCGATGTCGTCATTGACGGGGATGATATCCAGGGCGATGGGGTCAATGTGGCAGCGCGCCTTGAAACCTTATCGGAGGCAGGCGGGATTTGCATCTCCAACGCTGTGCACGAACAGGTGCGTGATCGCCTCGATCTGCCTTTCGAGGATATTGGCAATCAGGAAGTGAAGAACATTGATCGCCCGGTGCGAGCCTGGAGGTGGTTTCCTGCGGGCCAAACAGTCGCACCCAAGACTGCCAGTGACGTGAAATCCCTTCCGTTGCCTGACAAACCATCTATTGCCGTCCTGCCCTTCACTAATATGTCGGACGATCCGGAGCAGGAGTACTTTACCGATGGTATTACTGAAGACATCATAACTGAACTCTCTCGTTTCCGCTCGCTGTTCGTCATCGCGCGCAATTCCTCATTCCACTACAAAGGGAAATCGTCAAGGGTGCAGGATGTGGGCGGTGAACTTGGCGTCGCGTAAATCGTTGAGGGCAGCGTGCGCAAAGCGGGTAATCGTGTTCGCGTAACGGCTCAGTTGGTCGAAAGCGAGAGCGGAAATCATGTCTGGGCGGAACGGTACGACCGGGACCTTGAGGACATTTTCGCCGTTCAAGACGAATTAACCCGTACCGTCGTATCAACGATTGCTGGCCGGATTGAAGCTGTCGGGCACGGTCGTGCGAACCGCATGAGCGCTGACAGCCTGCAGGCCTACGATCTGGTGCTGCGTGCCAGACGCCACAACTACGCTTTCACGAGATCGGACAATACAGAGGCCAAAAAGCTCCTCGATCGGGCCATAGCACTCGAACCAACCAATGCACGCTCCCTCGCCGCTCTTGCAAACTGGCACTTACTGGATTGGGTGTCGCACTGGGTGAAGGAAGGAAGCGCATCTCTTGACGAAACTCTGCGTCTGGCCAAATTGGCTGTATCGCTCGACGACACCGACTGCTACATGCGATGGACATTGGCGGTGCTTACATGTTTGGACGACGATACCAGAACGCCCGATTTCATCTCGATAGGGCGCTCGAGCTCAATCAGAATGACGTGGAAGTGCGCACCATGTACGGGATGTTCCTGACCTACATTGGATACACAGATGAGGCTTTGGCCGCATACAAAGAGGCTGAAAGGGTCGATCCCCACCACCTGGTGTGGCTGCCCTGGTATCGGGGCTTCACTTACTTCACAGCCTCATGCTTCGACGACGCAATTGAAATTCTTGAGCCGTTTGAACCAAAGCACATTGAAATTCTTGGAGTTCTTGCCGCAAGCTATGCCTACGTTGGGCGATTAGAGGAGGCCGAGTTCATGCTGAGCTCGTTTTTGCGTGCCGCTGAAGACGAAATGGTCGACTTTCCCGGACGCAGTACCGATGCTTGGGTCCGAAACTGGCATTCCATCCTGCCCTACAAGAATGAAATCAATCGCGAGATTTGGGCAGTTGGTCTGCGCAAAGCGGGCCTAGATCCGTGAGTCAAAGCGGTACTGTGCCCAAACACGCCATGTCCGCTTTTAGGTGTAAAGCGGACGTTATCTGAAATGCGGCGCATGTCCGTTATGTGCCAATAGAAGACACCCTGCAGCATTGGAGAGTAACAGTCCAAAGTGCACCTAATCCCCCAATGACCAAGTAGGTTGAGACTCATTCTGGTAAACCGACTTGCCGGAGGTTGGACAACAACTCCGAGAGCTGTTCCTTGTTCTGATAGGGATGTTGTGAAGCGTACCGTGACAACGAGAACTGAGGATCCAACCGCAGTATTTTTGCAACATGACCTCGTGCAGTCACCAGATCGTCGTTGGCAACGAGAGCCGTAGCAAGCAAGAGGAGTGCGCCGAGACTGTCGGGGTTCTTTCGAAGCAATTCATTCGCCGCGGCGATTGCAGAATTGTTCTCTCCGGCATCGCGATAGGCCGATGCGAGGATTTCGACCCACCACGCGGCATATACCGGAGAATAGCGGATGGCTGATCTAACGCGTTCTGCTGCGTCCTTGGGCCGCCCGTAGTAGAGCAAAACGTTTGCAGAGAGCGCGTTAGTAGTCGCGCACAAGGGCCTCAATTTGATAGCTTCCTGGGCAATTTCGAGCGCTTGGGTATGTTCGCCCCGCAGGAGCTTTACATGCGCCAAAATTGCATGGGCCTGCCCATCAGCATCCTCCATTTTTGCGGCCCCTTCGGCCCATCTTCCGGCCTCTTCCAGAGCATCCTCGGCATTCTCGCTCCAACCCATGATCGCGTCCCAATAATGGCAGAATGCTACCAGCGTCGGGCCCAATGTAACGTTCGGCGAGATTTCGGTTACTCTTTCGAACAGTTGACGTGCCTCAGCTACACTTGGTTTGTCGAATGTGGAGAGAGTTTCAAGACCTCTGTAACAGAGTTCGAGTGCTTTCGGATCACGTAAAGTCTTGCACCACACCCGCGCCTGTTCCCCACTAACCAAGGTTACATTGAGCGACGTCACGATTTCTTCGACAATCTCATCCTGAACTAGGAAGTTACGGTCGAGTCTGCGGTCGTAATGTTCGCTCCATATGACCTGCCCTGTGGTACCGTTAGTGAGTTGCACGGTGAGACGTATTTTCTTGCCGTTGCCTCGGATAGTTGCTTCCAAGACATATTGAACGCCCATTTCGTTACTAACTTGGTCCGGCCTTATGCTGCGATTGGCGTAAATCGCTGCACTACCAACGGCGATGACGAAAAGCCCCAATATCTTGACCAGTGCGTATTGCAAGTCGATGCGGATACCTTCGGCAAGATGACCGAATTCGCCGTTAGCGCTCAGATCCTTGAACGGCATCAGGATGATCGAGGGCTTGGATGGCAGTTAGAGATCAATCCCAAGTCTAGCGATATCCTCGGCGACGTTTGGTACTGTTGTAGTTTTGGACGCTGGCTTGACGCCGAGCTTGCGATCCGCGTTCACTCTGCGTGCCAATTCGACGGTTTCGACTTGGGGCTCGACACCTAAGTCTCGCCTCAGAATATCCCTGCAGGTCTCGAATTGCTTTAATGCCGCATCGTAGCGGCCTTGGGCTGCGTAGGCGCGCATCAGAGCGCGGTGGACAGTCTCGTTGAGCGGGTCAATGGCCAAAAGACGCGTCGACCATTTCACCGCTGCGCCCGTATCCTTTAGTTTCTCGCAACGGTCGACAAGCTTTAGGAGACCACCCACTAACATCGAGCGGTAGTGCTCCCGCTCAGACCTCAACCAAGCTTCAAACGCCTCCTCCTTTAGACCAAACCCATCCAGCAGGTCTCCTCCATAGAGTTCGACCGCTTCAGCCAGTGCGCCTGAGTCTTCGCTCGCGATCAACTCCTCGAAACGCTCCAAGTCGGTATCGATGTCCGAAGTGTCGAGGCGCACCGAGTCCGCGTCGGCAATCAATGTATCGGCAAAATGCTTTCTCAAGGTGGAGAGACACTGGCGAAGATTAGTGCGCGCTTGTTCTTCTGGGCTGTTTTCCCAAAAGAGCGCCGCAATCCTCTCGCGCGATTGCGGCTGCCCCTTCTGTAGCGCGAGATAGGTGGCGACCGCCTTTGCCTTACGGGTTAAGGGTCTTTCGCCTGAGCCTACGATCTCAAGGCCGCCGAGCAATCTGATCTTCAAGTCCACCATTTGCGCTTCGTTTACGTACAAATCTGTTCCGGTGAGTTCAGAGACTACAATACCAGCCCGCAATGCCGGAACCGGAAAGATTCTACGTTAATTTCACGCTCACAATGACGCCAAGCATACGGCAAGTGCCCATTCTGCTCACATCAACGCATTTGAGACAGAAGCAGATGGGAGATCAGATC
>JBPCWA010000327.1:0-5625 GCA_051009975.1 Hyphomicrobiaceae bacterium | reverse complement strand
TACGGCGCTTGGCGCGACGCAGGCCTCGTGGTGATGGATGTCTCAGATCGCTCGACACCCAAACTACTAGCCCATCGAAATTGGTCCCCTCCGTTCGGAGGAGGTACACACAATTGTCTCCCACTACCAGACCGGGACCTACTGGTTGTGCTCGACGAAGCCGTACTGGATCATTGCGAAGATGGCATAAAGTATATCTGGATGTTCGACAATCGCGAACCAACAAACCCGGTGAGCATCTCAACATTCCCGACTCCTGCCGAGGCAGACTATGTCGGCAAAGGCGGTCATTTTGGACCGCACAATATCTATGAAAATCGACCTGACGGTCTGGTAAGTTCGGACACCATCTTCGCAACCTATCAAAATGCAGGCTATCGCGTTTTCGACATCCGTGACGCCCATCGCCCCGAAGAGATTGCTGCTTTTGTGCCGCCGGTACCAAACCGACTGGTGGACCAGCGTCCGAAACGAACCAAGGTCATTCAAACCTGTGATATATGGGTTTCCGCGGAAGGCCTCGTCTACGGCAACGACTTCAATGGCGGTCTTTATATCATGGAGTATGGCGGTTGATCGTCCGGTACCCCCGCGCCCTTTCAACTTGGCAAACGAGGCGGTCAGGTCCGACCGCCCGGTGGTGACTTACCATTCCGCTTACCGCGGGACGGCTATTTGAGCGCCTTGTCCGTGATCATTGACGTCCACGCTCCAGTGGGCTCCCTACTGATCACGGTATCAGATCCTGACGACAACAAGGTCTTGACTGTTCGCTCGTAGTCCGCTTCCACCAAAGCCCCATTTGAACCAGCGGTGAGCTTGGCGATTTCCCCCATCATGCGTTTCTGGTGCTTTTCTGTCTGCGCGCCAGTGGAATCGTTCTCAAGAACGATTTCAGCGGCCTCGTCCGGATTGGCTTCAGCATCTTTCCAGCCTTTCATCGACGCACGAACGAAGCGGACCATCTTGTCCACGAATGAAGGGTCCTTCAACTTGTCTTCGTGCACGTAGATACCATCCTCAAGTGTTGCAACACCCTGATCTTCATACTTGAATACGACGAGATCTTCCGGGGAGAGACCGGCATCAATGATTTGCCAATATTCGTTGTAAGTCATTGTAGATACGCAGTCGGCTTGTTTTTGCAAGATTGGATCCACGTTAAAGCCTTGTTTCAGAACCTTAACACCGTTTGGCGAACCGTCGGTCTTAATACCAAGCCGGCTCATCCAAGACAGGAACGGATATTCGTTTCCAAAGAACCAAACACCTAGCGTCTTTCCACGAAAATCCTGCGGAGTCGCAATGCCCGCATCCTTTCGACAGGTGAGCATCATTCCGGACGACTTGAACGGTTGGGCAATATTGACAAGCGGGAGCCCTTTTTCACGTGTTGCGAGCGCCGAGGGCATCCAATCGAGAACTACATCGGCACCGCCTCCGGCGAGCACCTGCGCCGGCGCAATGTCTGGTCCACCGGGTTTGATCTCGACGTCCAATCCCTCAGCTTTGTAGTACCCTTTATCCTTGGCAACATAGTAGCCTGCAAACTGGGCTTGAGTAACCCATTTGAGCTGCAGCGTAACTTTGTCAGCAGCCAAGGATTGGACGGTTGCAAGAAAAGCAAATCCAATCGCCGCAATCAGTAAACCCAGCCTCTTCATGCTTGTATTCTCCTCATTGAGTCCGACCCGCACGGATCGAAGGATGCCAAAAAGTGATGGTGCGTTCGATCAGCACAAGCACACCATAAAACGCCGTTCCGGCCACAGCTGCCATTGCTATTTCAGCCCAAACCATATCGATATTCATGCGTCCAACCTCAGTCGAGATTCGAAATCCCATACCAACGATTGGTGTTCCGAAGAACTCTGCCACTATGGCGCCGATCAGCGCCAGTGTGGAGTTGATCTTCAGCGCATTGAAAATGAAAGGGGCCGCCGTCGGCAAGCGGAGCTTGACAAGCGTTTGCAACCAGCTGCTGGCATACGTGCGCATCAGGTCTCGTTCCATTTGGCCTGCGGCAGTAAGGCCTTGCACCGTGTTCACCAGCATCGGAAAAAAAGTCATGACCACGACGACAGCCGCCTTAGACTGCCAATCAAAACCGAACCACATGACCATGATAGGGGCCACGCCGATTATCGGCAAGGCTGAGACGAAATTGCCGAGCGGGAGCAGGCCACGCTGAAGAAATGGTGAACGATCCACAGCGAGAGCTGTTAGAAAGCCCGCGCCACATCCCACCGCGTAGCCTATCAGCACAGCCTTCAAAAAAGTCTGCTGGAAGTCTATCCATAGGATCGGCATAGAATGGACGATACGATTCCAAATGGCAGATGGTGGAGGCAGCAGAACTCTTGGGACTTCTAAGCCGCGGGCGATCCCCTCCCACAACACAAGAATTGTGGCACCAAACAGTATTGGAACAGTCAAGTCGATCGCCCGGGTGAGAAAGACGTTTCCCCCCGTTTCGATTGACACCAGTTTCTGGTTGATCCACCAAGCCACGATCCAGAACAAGAGCGCACCAGTCACCAATATCATCGCCCGAAATCCGTTGTATTTTCTCCCATCCTGCTCAGCACGTAAGAATGAGCCAATCCCACTAAAAAGACCAATGCTGCAGCGAGTACTGCAGCCATGAAGAGCGCAGACCAGATCTGGATAGTCTGACCATAGTACGATCCAGCAAGCAAACGGGCACCAAGGCCAGCAACCGCACCGGTTGGCAGCTCCCCAACTATGGCTCCGACCAATGCGATGGCTATTGCAACCTTTAGGGATGTGAAGAGATACGGTATGGAAGACGGCCAGCGTAGTTTCCACAATGTTTGAATGCTCGATGCGTTGTAGGTATACATCAGGTCCAGCTGCGCCGGTTCTGGAGCACGCAGTCCCTTGACCATACCGACCACCACCGGAAAGAATGACAGGTATGTTGAAATCAGCGCCTTAGGCAATAGACCAGACAAACCAATAGCATTGAGAACAACAATGATCATTGGCGCAATCGCCAGGATGGGAATGGTCTGCGATATTATTACCCACGGCATGATGGATTTGCTCAACGCTCGATTATGGACGATACCAATAGCCAAAGCGATACCAAGCATCGTGCCTATGGCAAAGCCGAGCAATGTCGCGGATAGCGTTATCCATGCATGGTAAAAGAGCGACCGTTTCGATGTAATTCTTCTCTCAATCGTAGACTTGTAAATCTCCCGGAGGACTTGATGTGGAGCTGGCAAAACCGGGCGGCTTTGTGCCATCGTATTTTGCACAAGTTGTGAGAGTGTGATGTTCTGTCCCGCTCTGGCCGCCCTGTCGCGTTCGAAGGGCGCATTCATCCAAATCGCCGCCGCGTACCAGAGCACCATCAGCATCGCCACGACCGTGATCACTGGCAGAACGTCTCCGCCTTTACTCATCGTCGCTGTGCCCCGCGCGCAGTCCATCGCGAACGCGATGGGCGATTTGCAAGAACTCAGGTGCCTCTCGTAGTTCGAGCGGCCTTTCGGAGGGCAGTGTCGAATTGATGACATCCGCCACGCGACCTGGTCGGGGGGACATCACCACGATCTTCGTGGAGAGATAGACGGCTTCAGGGATAGAATGTGTTACAAAGCAAATAGTTTTGTTGGTGGACGCCCAGAGCCTCAAGAGTTGCTCATTCAGATGATCGCGCACAATTTCATCCAAAGCGCCAAACGGTTCGTCCATCAGCAATAGATCGGCGTCGAAGGCTAGTGCGCGAGCAATGGACGCGCGCTGCTGCATCCCACCTGACAACTGCCAGGGAAATTTCTTCTCAAATCCTGTTAGGTTGACAAGCTCCAAGGTGCGGGCGACGCGCATGCGCGCATCCTCACGCTCGTACCCCATGATCTCGAGGGGCAGCCGAACATTTCTCTCAATCGTCCGCCACGGATAGAGCGACGCCGCCTGAAAGACGTAACCATATGCACGCGCTTTACGAGCTTCATTCGGCGCCAAGCCGTTGACTGAGATCTCGCCGCTGGACGGGCGCTCTAAATCGGCGATAACTCTCAGAAACGTCGTTTTACCGCAACCCGATGGGCCGATGAATGAGACGAACTCGCCCTTCTCGACCTCCAGATCGATATTCGACAGTGCGTGAACTGGCCCATCGTTCGTCTCAAATGTGAGGGATAGGTTGCGCGCAGAAACGACACTATCGACCATCCACAGAGTTCCTACACACCGCTCGCCGGAATACCACTCCGCATGACCTTGCGCGGAGCCGTCACTTCTTTCCATTGCGAAAGCGCGCTGTTCACGGCCTGGAACGGCGCTCGCTTAATGAACTTTCCGTGGCCGATTTGATTCTTCATTGTACTCTCTTGAACCGCCAATTGGCCGCGCGTGAGTGTAAAACGTGGCAAGCCCTTGACGGACTTACCTTCAAACACGTTGTAGTCAATCGCGCTCTGTTGAGCAGCCGCCGTAATTGTCTTTTCACGGGCAGGATCCCATACCACGACATCGGCATCAGCACCGACAGATATGCCTCCCTTCTTCGGATAGATGTTTAGTATTTTAGCAATATTCGTCGACGTCGCGGCGACAAATTCATTCATTGTCAGTCGACCTGTCGTCACGCCATGAGTCCACAGCATCGGCATTCGGTCTTCAAGGCCGCCAGTTCCATTAGGAATCTTCGTAAAGTCACCGACCCCATATCGCTTCTGCTCAGTCGTGAACGCGCAATGATCAGTCGCTACCACTTGTAGACTACCAGCCTGGAGCCCAGCCCAAAGCGAATCCTGATGGACGCGGTTGCGGAAAGGTGGGGACATAACACGGCGAGCAGCGTGGTCCCAATCTTCGTTGGCGTACTCCCTTTCATCCAAAGTCAGATGCTGAATGAGTGGTTCGCCGTAGACACGCATCCCCTTTTGGCGGGCACGACGAATTGCTTCGTGTGCTTGTTCACAGGACGTGTGGACCACGTAGAGCGGAACGCCGGCCATATCAGCAATCATTATGGCGCGGTTTGTCGCTTCACCTTCAACCTCAGGGGGACGGGAATAGGCATGCGCTTCCGGGCCGCTATTTCCTTCGGCCAGAAGGCGAGACTGGAGCTGCGCAACTACGTCTCCATTTTCGGCGTGCACCAATGGCAGCGCGCCCAATTCCGCGCAACGCTGAAACGACGAATACATTTCATCGTCATCGACCATCAGGGCACCCTTGTATGCCATGAAGTGCTTGAAGGTATTGATCCCCTTTTCTTCGACGACAATCTTCATCTCATCAAAGACTTGCTCGCCCCACCAGGTGATTGCCATATGGAAAGAATAGTCGCAATTCGCCCGACTCGACTTATTGTCCCACATTTGTACGGCCTCGAGCAGCGACTGTTCCGGTGCCGGCAATGCGAAATCGACGACCATTGTTGTCCCACCGGACAAGGCCGCGCGGGTACCGCTTTCAAAGTCATCGGACGAGTACGTTCCCATAAATGGCATTTCCAAGTGCGTGTGGGGATCAATGCCGCCGGGCATCACAAAACAGCCTGAGGCATCAAGTTCGGTCCCACCAGCCAAGTTTTGACCGATTTCAGTGATGACGCCATGGTCAATTTGGACATCGGCCTTGTGG
>JBPCWA010000326.1:0-2810 GCA_051009975.1 Hyphomicrobiaceae bacterium | reverse complement strand
GTTGACAGCCAATGCGTAGTGACGTGTGGTGGGGTCCCAATATTCCCCGGTGACGTGATTGTTGGTGACAGCGAAGGCACTGTCGCGGTCCCGGCCGAGTTCGCTGAAAGCGCTGCGAATGGTGGTCTAGCGCAAGACCATGTCGAGGGCTGGATCAACCGGAGACTGGCAAAGGGTGATGCCATGCCAGGGCTCTATCCACCAAACGACAAAGCCCGAGCAGAATATGATAAGTGGGTTGCTGCCGGCGAACCCGACGAAGTGTAGAACCACGAGGACAAAGTTCGATAACGGCTGGTCGGTGGATTTCAGGTTGGCTTGGCGAGATGGCCGCAGACAGTCGAGATGTTGCTGCAGCATTGGATCAATGGCTTCCAGTAGCGCTCATGGTTCTCGTCCAATCGAAAGCTTGGTACGGAAACACTGACTGACGCGACCGGTTGCGCCTCAGCATCCAGAATTGGCGCTCCGAAACACACGATTCCGGTTTCGTTTTCCTCGTCATCATAGCTGTAGCCGCGGCTGCGAGCTTGTTCGATGAGTTTTTGCATCCGCCTCTGTTTCGTGGGCGTGCGCTCGGTCACCAGATTGAGCTGAAGCTCTTCAATGAGTTCTAGCGCCTCTGTTTCGGACAGAGCAGCTAAATAGGCCCGTCCGACCGAGCTTGAATGGAATGGTACACGAGTGCCAATACCGGATGCCATGCGAACGAGCTGCTGGCTTTCGATCTTGTCAATATAGACCATCTCCTGAAGATTGCGAACGGCCAGATGAACCGTTTCACCCGTCGCATCGCGCAATGCTGCCAGCTCCTCATGGGCAATCGTGCGAATATCATTCTGAGCCAGCGCGCGATGGGCCAAACCGATCAAGCGAGGTCCGAGGACGAATCTCTTACCTGCCGTTTGTCTGATCAAACCTTCGGCTTCAAGCGACCCCAGGATGCGGTAGAGCGTCGGCCGGGTCAGTCCACCGTCGACCATGAGATCCCCTATAGCCGGGGGTTGGACCGCGTCCGCAATCGATTGCAGCACCATCATGCTGCGTGCGAAGCTTTGCGCTCCTTGAACTTTACCGTCCGCCATTACCAATTTCCCGTGTCTCTCACCATAGAGCAGCCGATGTTGACCACAGCTATGCGCCGCTTGGGCGCAGCAGACTTGACAGCGTTACCTCGTATATTTCAATATGACCGATATATGGAATAATGTCCATAATATGGAGTTCTTGATCCAAGGTAAAGCCCCGTGCCAACTTCCAGGCTGATGCCGACATCTGACACAGGCAGATTGACCGATGAGTGAAACGTTTGACTACATTGTCATCGGCGCTGGTTCCGCCGGCTGTCCCGTTGCCAGTCGTCTGTCAGAAAACCCAAAAAACCGCGTTCTTCTGCTGGAAGCGGGACCGAAAGACCGCAACATTTGGATCCATATTCCAATCGGTTACTACCGCACGATGACCTCTTCGTTATCCTGGGGATACAATACCGAACCAGACGAAGGGATCGCGGGCCGCAGTCTCATCTGGCCAAGGGGGAAAGTGCTTGGCGGGTCCAGTTCCATCAATGGTCTGGTTTACATCCGCGGGCAAAGCCAGGACTACGATCACTGGCGGCAATTGGGCAATGAAGGTTGGGGTTATGATGACATTCTGCCCTTCTTCAAGAAGGCAGAAGATCAGGAACGCGGCGGTGACAGCTATCACGGCAGCGGCGGGCCGCTGAAGGTATCCGATATCCGCGACAAGCGGGAGATTTGCGATGCTTTTATCGAGGCTGCGCAGGAAGCAGGAATTCCAAAGAACGACGACTTTAATGGCGCTGATCAGGAAGGTGTTGGGAATTTTCAGACGACGTCTCGCAATGGATGGCGCTGCTCAACCGCCGTCGGCTACTTGAATCCAATCAGGAATCGGGCAAACCTCCAGATTGAAACAGACGCGATGGTACGCCAAGTGCTTTTCGATGGAAAGCGCGCCAGTGGCATCCGCTTTCACCAGCATGGCGAGGAACGGACGGTCAACGCAACCGGTGAGATTGTGCTTGCCGGTGGTGCCATCAATTCTCCGCAACTCCTACAGCTGTCTGGCATCGGGCCCGCTGATCGCTTGCGCGAACACGGCGTTGAGGTGATGCACGATAGCCAAGGTGTCGGTCGCGATCTGCAGGACCACTACCAGGCGCGCATTGTGTGCGAATTGAACAAGGCGATTTCCGTTAATGATGACGTTAACAATCCCCTTCGGCTCGCTTGGACGGGCTTGCGCTATGCTTTGGCACGGCGCGGGCCAATGACATTCAGCGCCGGCCATGTCGGTGTCTTCACCAAGGTTTTGCCCGAGTCCGCAACACCAGATGCCCAGGTTCACTTCATCCCGTTCAGCGCTACGAAACTTGGCGGCAACCTCCACCCTTACTCTGGCGTAACCGCTTCGGTGTGTCAGCTCCGTCCTGAGAGCCGCGGCGAGGTGATGATCCGTTCGACTGATCCGTTCGAGCATCCCCGCATTACACCCAACTACCTCTCAACTGACTATGACCGCCGAATTATGATCGAAGGTTTAAAAATGGTTCGACGGATCGCTCAAGCCCCCGCATTTGCAAAACACGTTGCCATGGAGCGCGAGCCGGGCGCCGAAGCAACATCCGACGAAGCGCTGTTGGCCCATGCCCGAGAAAAGGGCAACACCATTTTCCATCCAACATCGACTTGCAGGATGGGGAATGATGCACGAGCAGTCGTCGACCACCGCCTGCGGGTGCACGGAGTCGACGGACTACGAGTTGCCGACTGCTCGGTCATGCCGAC
>JBPCWA010000325.1:0-5129 GCA_051009975.1 Hyphomicrobiaceae bacterium | reverse complement strand
GCGTAAACTAGTACAATCTATAAGCGGCTATATCGGCGCCGTCGCGCGCAGCGCGCAGCTTTCCCCCGGCGACATCCAATGTAGTGCCCCTATGCCTGGAGACGGATCGAAACCATTCTCGGTCCCGGTCATGGTGAAGGATTTATCGCCAAAGACCTCCGCCGCCCGCCCCAAACGCTCGGCCACGACATCGGGATACTGGACAAAACTTGTGATTGTCTCTTTTGATCTTTCTCGAGCGGAAGGTGCCTGAATACATTGAACTCTTGTTGATGACATGGTTCGCGAAGGGCAGCATAGATCCGCAAACACTCGCATCCTCGATTCCACCAACAATATCGCTCAACGGCAGATCCTGTGATCCCTTGCCTGTGATGACGCCCAGCCTGTGATGACGCCTTGCCTGTGAAGACACCTTGCCTGTGAAGACGCCTTGCCTGTGATGACGCCTTGCCTGTGAAGACACCTTGCCTGTGAAGACGCCTTGCCTGTGATGACGCCTTGCCTGTGACGGCTTGTCTACAACCCCGGGCGAACGCACGGTTCAGCAAGGGATCGATGAGCTCTGCTTTGCAGACCAGGGCAGGTTTCGGCCCTGTACTTGCGTCATTTTTGACGAAGCCGCGCGGCGATTTCCTGCCGGCCAAATAGAGATGCATGAGGAAACTGCGACTGGCATCAAGTACTCTATCAGAAACTGAAACTCAAATTAACCTGACGCCGGGCTTGGCGGAGGACCATCTTTCTTCCACTTGCCCGTCTTTCCCGCTCGTGCGATCTCCTCATCAGTCCATCCTTTGCGCCGCGCCTTCGCGATAGCATCCGAGAAGTAACCTTCTAGATCATCCCCCTCGAGGAGATGCCCCCTGAACGTAGGAAAGAACTTCCGGATCACACGATGCTTCTCGCTAGCAGTAAGTTCCATGGACGGTTGCCTCCCAGGCTCCTTGCTCCTGCCTGTTGCTATCAGGCGGATTGGTAAATTGTCACGACGAATGAGAAACTTATAGAGATGCATCTCAGCCGCGGCACGTGTTTTCTAAGCGTGCTGATCTACCCTCCTCAATGACGCCACAGAATAATCACAGATCCATCGCGGACTGCACAATATCTGCGGTCGACACGTTCTCAGGGCCGAGATTACGGGGCATTTCACGAAGTTTGGGGGTCACTACACAATGTTTCCTGCGACATCGGACTGCCAGATTATTGGTTAAGTGTCGGCCACGATATCTGTTCCGAGCCAAAGCTACCATTGCGCCCATAGAGACGCGGTGTTGAACCGCTATGTGGTGATACGAGTTCAAATTCCCTTCATAGGACATCTGACAGCCATGGCATTTGCGTTCCGAACAAGCCCCGCCCATATAGTCGGCTTGTCTTTATTGCTCGTTGTCTTGGCTGCTGTTGTGTCTCTCGAAACAGCCCAGGCACAGCAGACCCTTCCACAGCAGTCAAATTGGCTGGCAGACGCCATCGAATCCGGGGCAAGCAAGGATGTTCTAGAACAGTTCTCGCCCGAACTTGCAGAACTAAAGAACGAGATCGAGGAGAATCAGGTCAGTCCAGATTCTCAGTTCTCGAGCTCAGAGGACATCCAAAAGTCCATAGGCGCACTCGAAGCTGTTCGTCCAAATCTTCGCAATTTCGTCGACCAGCTTGCCCCCAAACTGCAAGAAGCTCGTGCCAAACTCGAAAAACTTGGACCGGCTCCAAAAGATGGCGACGGCGAGTCATCAGAACTTGCTGATCAGCGCAAAGCCCTCGATCATGAGGTTTCTGCCTATGATGGTCTCATCAAGCGAGCAGAAGTGCTTTTCGTCCAGGCAGGGCAGACCATCTCCGCATTCAATACACTTCGCCGGCAGCAATTTCTGTCTGACCTCTTCCGACGCTCCAACGGAATAACAGATAGCGGTTTCTTTTACCACCTCTCCAACTCTCTCCAGATCCATTCTGGGCTGACGTTCGCGCGCATCCGGGACCGCTTCGTTGAGTTTCGTGAAGTCTGGCCATCGGCATTGTTTGTAATGGCACTTTCGCTTGCAGCGCTGATGGCCTCCTTTGCACTTTGCCGACGGTTGCTGCTGTGGAACGGACGAATTCAATCTCAGTTCGGTATTCTTCCGACTCGTGCCGAGCGTGGCGCAATCGTGCTTCAACGTGCGCTCTCGGCAACACTACCGGCTCTCGCCGCTCTCCTGGTACTTCTGTTGGCGAGTGAGTCACTCGGACTCATGAGGGCAGGCGAGTTCTACTTTGTGGCGCGCTTTGTCACTTACACGACCATTGCTGTGTTCTTGATTAGTGCGATACGCTTCGCACTAAATCCGCCCGTCGAGGTCCAGCGTTTAATCGCGATCGACACGAGATCAGCGAATGCGTTCCAAATCCTGGCGTCAGTCTACGTTTTGGTTTGGTACCTGGACCAGTCTCTGGAACTGTTCGATCAGTTTATTCAATCGCCCCTTTTGCTGGTGGTACTGCGACTTAGCATTGTCTCCATCGTATACGCGGTCCTGTTGTTCGGTTTCGTTGCCGTACGCATCCGGCGCAAGGGCGCGCACCCCTCGACCCGGAGAACCAACGGTTGGCCGAATTGGTTGTTTGGCCTAGTCACGGTTATGGCCTTGGTAATCTTGGGGGGGACCCTTCTTGGCTACGTCAGTTTTGCGCGGTTTCTCGGCAGTCAAATCGTGGCGACGGGCGGCCTCGTCTTTTTTGTCACACTCATGCACTTGATGGCAGAACTCATTTCTTCGCCCAGAAGTAGGCCAGAAGAGGAGGACGATCTTGGTAGCCCTACCATGCTGGGGGCGACCTTGGGCGTTGTTCTGGGTATTGCACTCGATGTGCTGATCTTGCTGATTGGCCTACCACTCTTGCTACTTCAGTGGGGCTTCGACTGGCCGGAAGTTCGCAGCTGGTTGTCGTCAGTTCTATTTGGCTTCCAAGTCGGTCAACTCCACGTCTCGGTGCTTGAGATATTTCTTGCTGTTGGCGTGTTCCTCGTTGGCCTGATTCTGACAAAGCTCGTTCGCCAAATGTTTGTACGGCGGACCCAAACCATGTTCGTGCCGTCTACCGGCGCACGCGATTCACTTGCGGCCATGCTTGGGTATACAGGTACGATCCTGTCGCTCATCGCCGCGCTTGCATATGTCGGAATAGATTTTGCAAACCTCGCCTTGATAGCTGGCGCATTGTCGGTCGGGATCGGCTTTGGGTTGCAGAGCATTGTTAACAATTTTGTATCCGGCCTCATCCTATTGGCTGAGCGGCCAATAAAGGTAGGTGATTGGATTGTCGTCGGGGAACAGCAGGGCCGCGTACAAAAAATAAGCGTTCGCTCGACTCAGATCAGGCTCTTCGATCGCTCGACGCTGGTTATGCCAAACGCCGACTTGATTGCCAACCAAGTCATTAATAGAGACTTTGGTGACAGCGTTGGACGCGTATCAATCCAAGTAGGTGTATCTTACGCATCCGATCCGCGACAGGTCATTAAGATCCTATCGGATATCGGCAGATCTCATCCCGGTGTTTTGGTGTATGATCAATCACCGAAGGTGGTGTTTCAGGCCTTTGGCGACAGTTCACTTGACTTTGTGCTGAACGTCCATCTTCGCAATATAAAGAACTCGCTGGATGTTCAGACAGACCTCCGATTGGCGATACTCGAAGCATTTAGGGGCGCCGACATCGAGATCCCGTTCCCGCAGCGTGATTTGAACTTGCGGTCTTCAGACCTACACCTTGAGCGAATGCCTATGCGGGTTGCCGCTAGCGTCAGTGACTAATCCGGGTCTTGATCCCAAAGAAGGCGTGGAGCATCGCCAACACCATCAACTGGTCTACTGCGCACCAAGAACTTCACCTTCTCCACCTTTCGCCTGAGAAGGTTTGCAAAAAAGTCCCGTGCCACCTGCTTCACCGCCATGAACCGCGCAGCATCGTCGCTATCAACGACCCAACGACCATTGGGACCGGGCGATACAGAAATGGGCGGCGAACTCCTGTAGCCGCGGCTCCGGATGGAATCGACGATCCGCCAATACTCGTCAGTCTCTACAAATCCATCGACTTCAAAGGGCATCGTCTGCAATGCAGTGCCGGTGACGATGATTTCAGCCCGATTGTCAATATAATCAAGGTAGTTCAGCATTGCAGGATCGCTCACGTGTTCTACGAACACGGCGTCTGATACGTGCGCTGTCTCCTGCATCATCTGACCCCAAGAAAAGTTTTTGACGGCTGCTAAGAATACCACATTCCCCGCAGATTGCCACCATTCCGCCACATTGAATTCTGTAGTCCCCTCTCGCCTTTCATTTTATCACGGTCTGGCGCATCTCCAGGGAAACCGACAAGGTGTTCGGTTGTGGAATTGAGACCGCGGCGCGCTGGTTACGTTAGTAAACTTGACGAGAATTGTAGCGATCGGCTCAAGTGCCGTCCAATCAAGTGCCGTACAAGGCGAGCACTGCAGTTCTTGAGCACTGCTGTTCTCAAGTATCATTGCGATGGACATCCGATGGCGATTTGTACGGCCATCTTCGCCGGACGGCTCTGTGCGCCATCTGTCTCGGCTACAACCCGACCACCAATGAGCCGCGATTAACCTTCTGTTAACCAGCCTGACTGAAGGTCAGAAAATGGCAAGTGGTGAGATCTCATTAAGTCTCACAGGAAGAAATGATCATTTAATTACCAGAAAATTATGCAGTCGTTCAGGAGCTTATCGTCACTGATGGCGACGGTGCGGGCACTAGTTGCATGCCTGGTGCATTGATCTATGTAAACGTGTTTGATTTGGCAATCACAGCGCTGGTGCGAGCCGGCATGAGCGACGATAAGATCGTTACCGCCCCTTTCGGGGCGCCCCAATGTCTCCCAAGGAGAAATGGAAAAGGGACCTGAAGCACGCAAGTTAACTTTACGTGGGACGCTTACCTAGTCCATTCGACTAACTTCAAATGGACCAAAGAGGCGGGAGGGTAATGGCAAACTAGGCGCGCGCACTGCAATTGACCGAGAGTGCCTCGAAGGCCAATCCTCGTAATTGGTGCGATCCTTCGCATGAACTGCGATACCAACCATGAAGCTCCGCATCCCTCCGAAAACTTGAA
>JBPCWA010000324.1:0-31766 GCA_051009975.1 Hyphomicrobiaceae bacterium | reverse complement strand
CCTTGAACTAAGACCCTATGATGCCGACGAGGAATCATACCGTACCTCCCTCCGCTGCCGCCCGCACAGCAGCTTTGACCGCGTCATCCATCAGGTTGAAAGGGGTTATTCCAAGTCTGTTTTGGACCAGCGAAATAGCTTCCTCTTCACCAGTACCGTGAATGGTGAAAAAGATAGGAATATCTGGCTTTAGATCTTCCCACGCAGCCACGACGCCCTCGGCCATCACATCGGTTCGTGCGAATGCGCCGCAGAAGTTTACCAACAGGCTCTTGATCCTTTTGTTCTCCAGTAGAATGGACAATGCGGTGTGGGATTTCGTGTAAGCTTCGCCGCCAATCTCAAGAAAGTTGGCCGGCGATCCGCCGTAATGTGCGATAACGTCCATTGTCGTCATTGTCAGTCCAGCGCCATTGGCCAACACGCCGACGGAACCACCTAGTTCTATGTATTTGAGACCAGCGTCGGCCGCCTTCCTTTCAAGGTCCGTCGAACGGTCTGGAGTGGCCAGCACAGCCGCGTCAGGTTGGCGGTAAACTGCAGCGTCATCCACGGTCAATTTGCAGTCCAACGCAACCACCCGCCGATCCTGCGTAATGACCAACGGGTTGACCTCCAGCAATTCGGCGTCGAGCGCGCGAAATGCGCAGTAGAGCGCGACGAGCGTGGCCCCTATCACATTGTCTAGTCCAGAGAGATCGAGTCCATTCAGAAACGTTGTTGCCTGATGCTCATCCAGTCCCGCGCTCATGGAGAGCGCCATCCGCCGCATAGCATTCGGATCTCGCACCGCTGCCTCTTCGACGTCCATACCACCAAGAGTTGAGAAGAGTACCATCGGAGACTTGTTCACGGGATCAATTACGATCGCTGCATAAAGCTCGCGTGCAATTGGCGATTGCTCTTCCACAAGTACGTTGTGGACTGGCCAGTCATCGATCGTCATCGAGAGAATATTTGCGGCGTGAGCCTTTGCTTCTTCAGGCGTAGCAGCCAATTTGATGCCACCGGCCTTTCCGCGCTTACCAGTTGCAACCTGGGCTTTGACGACACACGCACCGATCTGCCGTGCCGCCGCCGCTGCTTCTTCGGCCGAGTGCGCAATTTGCCCGATTGGCACGGCTATGCCGTGTGCCGAGATCATCGATTTGCCGACGTGCTCTTCAAAATTCATTACGTGGTCACTTCCCGTAAGTCTCCCAGTAGCGACCGAAGAGGTCCTGTTCGGATGGCCGGTCCTCAGAAATAGTAGTCACAAGATGTGTTACGTTGATGAAGTGGCGCCAATTAAGATTCTCACTGATCGTGTTGCCAGCCCAAGTTCCTCCACCCATCGACAGTGTGAATGGGAGCGTGTTCTCAAACGACCCTCCGTTGCCAAACGTGTGGGCTTGATTGACCAGAACGCGAACCACCTCCGTGGCTTCAGCTAGTTTGCGCGCATTCTCCATGTCGGCAGTGTGGATCCCTACAGAATGTCCTCTGCCGGTGACGTTCAAAATCGCGTGCGTAATTCGAACGGCATCGTCGAAATCCATCGCCCGGTATACCGCCAACACCAATGACAATTTCTCATCTGCAAACGTGTTTTTGCCGTCAACACCGTCTTCTTCCACCATAAAGTACTTGGCCGATTTGGCGGCGTCTTCCAAACCGAATACGCTTGCTGTCAGGTCGGCGTCTTTGGCGATCACATTGCGGTTGAGCTTGCCATTCACCCAGAGCGTCGATGCAATTTTCGCCCTATCTCCAGCACTGCAACGCCACCCTCCCGCTCTCTCCAAAGCCGCCATGGCGTCCTCGTAGACTTCATCCAAGATCACAACGGCATTCTCTGAGGAGCAGGAAGTTGCATTGTCAAAAATCTTCGATGCCGTAATTTTGTCTGCCGCATCATCCAGCGCTGCTGAACTGTCAATGATGACCGGCACGTTACCGGCCCCGACACCAATGGCGACCGTACCGGACTGCATGGCACGCTTCACATTGTTTTGGGAGCCCGTCACAACCACCAGATCACACTGATTCATCAACGCCTGCGTGAGTTCCTTGTTCACCGGTGCAGGCAAGATCTGGACAAGATCTTTCGGATGACCGGACTTCTGTAACTCGTCGCGCATCAGTGCAACGGTCTTTGCAGTCGTCGCAGCACCCGCAGGGGAAGGCGCGATGATGACCGCATTGCCGCCTTTAAGTGCCATCATGGCTTTGTTGACTGGCGTCGCCGCTGGATTTGTTGAGGGGCACACGGCACCGACGACGCCGACCGGTTTGGCATATTTGACCATGCCTTGTCCTGGCGTCTCTTCTATGACCCCAACACTCTTGACCCTCATGAGATCACGCAGCGTTCCAAACGTTTTGCGTGTGTTCTTGATAATCTTGGATGGAACGTTGCCTAAACCAGTGTCCTCGACCGCTAATTCAGCGAGCATGCGCGCGTGTTGTGGCTTATATATGGACCAAGCCAACGCCGTAACTGCCTCATCGACCCGCGCTTGGTCGTCGTTTTCGTAGGCGTTTATCGCGGCGCGTGCACGATTGACAAGATCTGCGACAACCGTTTCGGCCTCTCGGGCGCCGTCGTACGAAATCGTTTCCTGCAACGCCATATGCGCCTCCCTGGTCGCTATTGGAGTAAAGAGTGTGGTCGATCCGCGTGCCGCGCTTTCGCCGCGTGCGACAGACTAGCCAATGAAAACAACTCTGCAAACATTTACATTACATTCTGGAAGCCGCGTGAAAGTGCAAATGCGGCTCGTTGCAGCGCACACCGGAGACTATCAGGAGATCTCGACGTCAAATCAGATACATCGGCGGAAATGCGCACGGAAAAAAGGTTGGTGATTGCTTCAGTTGCATCACCCAGACAAATCGGTGGTGTCCCCAGATCGATGAACCACCATCTGCGGGAAGGGTATGACCCAATCATTCTCGTTGCAAGCCGCAACGAACAATCGCGGGATTTCGCGCTCAACGTTTTCGAATTGCGCCGCGCAGCGACGGTCGATGATTACCTCCACTTCGAACACGCTGGCATAACCGCCGGTGCTTAAGAGATCGACATCCACACACTTTATAGCGCCGGCCCCGAGCAAGAGGCACGATCCTCGATTTACATGATGGCCCAAGATTCTCGGAATCCGACCTCGCGAATTTGGACCAGTTCAGGAGTCTGACTTATTGCCTGTCCCAAACGGTCATCCTTGAGTTGCACCCAATCCCCTCTCTTGGTTGGAAACCAGGGCTCGCGGCTTGCTGCGAGACGAGAGTGGAGTCCGACCAATTCGCGAACCGGCAATGTGAATGCGCCACCGTCCAATGCGGGATTCTCAAGATCCGTATAAAAATCGAGCTGCTTTGCACGCCAAGGCACCCCGGCAGACATCAACCGCTCATCTTCCTGAACAGCCCCTAAGTTCAAGAGCAGAGCAATCTGCTCGACAATTTGGCAGCATCTTCAGCCCGATCCAGGCCATCGCCAGCGCAAATCGCGATGTAATGCCAAGCAGCAGCCAATCATTCATGATAGACAACGTATCATCAACAATGGCTTCAATCTGCTTGAGCACGCCAAGCCCGTGCTCGCGAGGTATCGGCGCTTCGAATAGCTCGCCATATTCGCTCGGACGTTGCGGGCATATCGATATGCGTGATACCAAGTGGTGCCAGTGCATCGCAAACTGCATTGATCGTCGCAGCCAAGGACCCGACAGTTCCTGCCTCACCGATACCCTTCGCACCTATCGGATTCACCGCGGTAGGCACCTCGCGCGTCTTGAACGTGAACGACGGAAAATCGTCGGCGCGCGGCATGGCATAATCCATGAATGATCCTGTCAGAAGCTGACCACTCTCGCTGTCGTGAACCGTCGCTTCAAGCAATGCCTGACCGGCCCCCTGTGCGATCCCGCCATGCATTTGACCGGCACTCAGTGTCGGATTCATCACAGTACCGATATCCTCGCACACGCAGTATTTTACGATCGCCAATGCGCCCGTTGCAGGATCGACTTCCACTTCGCACATATGACATCCGTTGGGATAGGTCACTCCCGGTGGATCGAACATGCCGTGCGCGACCAGGCCTTCCTTCGTTCGCTCAGCCGCAAATTCTGCCACATCTGTGAGAGTGACTGATGCAGTTCCGCCTCGCACGACGAATCGGCCATCGGCGAACTCAGTATTTTCCACCGATGTTTGCAGCATCTCTGCGGCAAGTGTCTTCGCGGCGGAAACGAGATTGTCGAGTGCTGTTGCTACCGACGAGGCACCCACGGGCATGGCGCTAGAGCCTCCATTACCGCGACCGCCAACAAGTTCGTCCGTGTCGCCCTGCCGGTAGACAACGCTTGCAACCGGAATTCCAAGACGTTCCGCAACGACATTGGAAAGAGTAGTCTCAGTGCCCTGACCGACGGACATGATGCCGGAATAGAGAGTAACGGTTCCACCTGCGCCGACATGCAGCTTTGAATAGTCTTTGCCAGGATTGACAAATGGACCACCGGCCACCTCGATCGGGTTTGACATGCCAAGACCACGCAACTTGCCACGTTTCTTCGCTTCAGCGCGACGCGACTCAAAGCTGTTGCGGTCGACGAGGCGCGCGGCCTCTATCATATTTTCTTCAAATTCGCCGCAGTCGTATTCGAACGTGAAGCCTGTATCATAGGGCATCGCCTCAGGCCGAACCAGATTGCGTCGCCGAAGTTCATAGCAATCAATGCCAAGTTCCCGCGCAGCTATGTCGATAACTCGCTCAATCGCGAACGAAGCCTCCGGCCGCCCCGCACCGCGGTAAGGCGCTGTCACCTGTGTGTGCGAATGAACTCCACGAATTGAACCGAAAATTCTACCGATCCTGTAAACACCTGCAATTCCGCCAAAATTTCCGATAAGGCTTAGTGACCGCCCAGACAGGTAAGCACCTATATTGACATCGCACATAGCCTTTAGTGCGGTGAATCGATATTCTGCGTCGAGCCCCAATTGAACAGACATCCAAACATCTCGCCCGTGCTCGTCCGACAAAAATCCCTCAAAACGATCCGCGATCCACCGCACCGGACGTGCTAATTTCCGGGCAGCAAAACAAACCAGGACGTCTTCGGGATAGACCCCGCTCTTCATTCCAAATGATCCACCAACATCGCCCGCTTTGACGTGGATCTGGCTAGGCGACAGGTCAAACATCGCAGCGAGACCGGCGCGCATTGGAAATGGATTCTGGGTTGATGAATAGACTATAAGACGGCCATTGCTATCCTCATAGGCAGCCACCCCTCGCGGCTCCATCGTTTGAGCCATAACGCGAGAAACGTGCGCATCAAATTCTGCCGCATGGATCGAATTGGCCAGGGCGACGTCGACGGCGTCCTCATCTCCCTTCTGCCAAGCGAACGCTATATTGTCGGGCACCTCGTCCCAAACCAACGGTGCATCTGTCAATACCGCTTTACGTGCGTCGGTCACGACGGGGAGTTCTTCCGCATCGACGTTCACATTCTCCGCCGCTGCAACGGCGGCAGCCTTACTTTCAGCGATAACAATGGCTACTGCCTCGCCCAGGTGACGAATGCGATCTCGCGCGAGAACGCGCCGGCCGGCCTGGAACGCTTCCTGCCCATCGGGTCGGCAATGTTTTATGTTGCAAGGTTGGTCACCGATACCGGCCTCAGCGAGGTCGGCAGATGTGTAGACCGCTAACACCCCCGGCATTGCGCTTGCTTGGGTTGTGTCCAAAGAATTCAATCTGGCATGGGCGACTTGGGCTCGAACAATCGCAGCATGCGCCAAATTCGGAAGGCTCAAATCGGCGACGAACCGGCCGCTACCGGTTACGAATCGATCGTCTTCAATACGACCTTGATAGTCGGCGTTTGTGCCCATCCTCTCTCGCTCGTCTATTGGTTGTCGTTCGGCTGGAATTGCGCGCGTATCCAGAGCGCCCTAATCATCTGAAGTTTAGAACGACGCTCTCGAATGTTGGACTTTAGTCAACATTTTATATGCTGTTGTCGACAGACCAGCAAGGTAGAGCTAGGTGGCCACGACGAATACGCAACTTTGACTTCGATTTGCCTCGACCTCAACGCCACTTCAGAGTGCTTAGACTTCGCCCTCAATCTCAATCTCGAGCTGGCAATTCCTCACCTCAACTAAGATAATGGGCAGACGCAGATCAACGATCATGCACGACGTGGGAAATTGATCAGCGCCACCCCAAGGATTGTTGCTACGACACCGATTGCAATCATCATTGTCAACTGCTCACCGAGAACCACCACGCCAAGCGTCACGCTCAAGCCCGCACGAAGATAAGCCTGACTTGCAACTCCGATGGAGCCCAGAGTTTCAAGCAACCGAAAATAAAGCAATAGCGCCAAACCGGTGCAGAATATCCCTAGAATGACAGCGGCAACGAGCGATCCTAAAGATGGCTCCAGTTTCCAGGGATGTTCCACTGCAAACGATAGCGGCAACAAGCACGCGGTTGCGCAAATCATCGTCCCAGCGGCGATGACGGTGGGATGCATTTCCGGGTATCGCCCTTTTCCGAAGACAGCAGCCAAAGCGTAGAGAAATGCACTCGTCAGTACCGCAATCTGTGCAAGAACCTGATGCCCTAGCCCCCTGAAGGCATCAAGGCCAATGATCATTATGATCCCACCGACACCAATTGCAACACCAAGAAGGTTCATCCATGTCACGGGCTCATGGCGTGTCCAAATCGCTGTTATCAATAGAACGAATATTGGTGAAGTAGAATTCAATACGCCGGCTAGACCGCTGTCAACAAACTGCTGTCCCCAGGCCAGAATCGTCCACGCCCCAGTACTGTTGAAAAACGCCTGTATTGAGAGCAGCTGCCACGTGCGCCAGTCTGTTGGCAAAGGCAATTTCAAAATTCGAACGACCACGAGTAGCACGATTGCGGCGACAGCGACACGGATCGTTGTCAATGTTAGCGGAGGGATAGTTGCTACGGCTACCTTGATCCAAAGGTAAGACGAGCCCCACAGCAACGCCAGAATGGCCAGCAGGGCAAGTTCGAAAGCGAGATTGGCGCGCTTTGGTTTCGGTTTCATGTTCGGGTGAACGGCTCATCAACGACCGTCTACGCTTCATCCTCCGCCTTGGCCGCGGCAAGAATCGCATCAGGATCGTCAACGCCGTAGCTTTCGCGTGCGGCGTCGGCCGTCACGTATCCATCGAGAAGATCGTATCCTATGGCTGCAGGATCACGGTTTTCAGGCGGTCCGTATCCTCCAGCCCCCGGCGTAACCATATCGATAACCGAAGCACCCGGAGCATCGAACGCTCCTTTGCTCGGGAGCGCTCGCGACCGTCCGTCTGGCGTTGTCAGAGTAACGACTGCGGCCGTGCCCGCGTTGCCACCGCATAGGCCGAATGGTGGAGAACGCATTCGCTCCATGCACAACGAGCCAACAGCATCAGCCTCGTCGAGTAGGCGCCATACCCGGCGAGCAGCACAACCACCGCGATAAGTACCCGCACCTCCGGAGTCTGGACACACCTCATAACGTTCGAGCCGCAATGGAAATGCCATCTCAAGAACTTCGATAGGCGTGTTCATGGTATTTGAGATTCCACTCGCGATGACATTAATGCCATCCTTGTTGGGCCTCGCCCCGAACCCGCCCTTGACCGTTTCATAAGACACGTAGCGGCGCTGGTCACGCGGGTCGACGCCTCCGAACGTCATAATAGCCGATGTGCCCTGCGAACAGGCCATGACCTGCTCTGGCCAGAATGAAACCAGGGCCCCCATAACCATGTCGGCCGTACGATGCGACATCTCGTGATTCGAATAGACGACCGGAGCGGGGAATGCTGCATTGACCACTGTACCCTTCGGAGCGGTGACTTTGATAGTACGCCAGCATCCGGAATTCGGCGGAATCATACTGGTTGGATCGATGGCTGTCTTCAGACCGCAGTAGACCCCCGAGGCTGTAACCGAGAGTGCCGCATTCATTGGCCCTTTGACCTGCGGATCGCTACCAGCGAAGTCTACTGAGATACCATCACCCCGCTTGACGAGTTTCATGCGTATAGTAAATGTCGCATCATTGCCGGTCTCGTCATCAGCAATACCGTCACCATCAAAAAAATCGTCAAAGGCACCTTCACCATCCGGCAAGTCGGACAACATTGCCCGCATTAGCCGTTCGGAATAATCCATCACTTCGGCCATATAGGCTTTGAGACCGGATGTTCCGTGCTGATGCGCGAGGATTTGCAAGCGCTCTGTCGCCCGTCGCGTCGCGGCGAGCTGTGCGCCCAAGTCCCCCTTGCGTTCCTCCGGTGTGCGAACATTGGCCAGGATCACCTGCTCAAGGTCTCTATTCAATTTACCTTTGCTGACCAAGCGTACTGGCGGGAGCCTCAGTCCTTCGCCGTAGATTTCGGTCACGGCGCCGTAGCTGCCCGGGGTAGCCGAACCGACATCGGGCCAATGAGCACGCAGACAGGAAAACCCGAGAAGCTCATCCTCGAAGAAAGCGGGACGGATGACATTTACGTCTGGCAGATGGCTCCCGCCGAAATACGGATCGTTATGAATGAAGACGTCACCATCGTGCACGTCATCGCCGAACGCTTGAATAATGGCACGCACAGCGTCCGGCATCGAGCCCAAATGAATGGGTAAGTCCGGCCCCTGCGCCACCATATCGCCCGTGGCGTCGAAGATACCACAAGAGTAATCTCCAGCTGATTTGAGAATTGGAGAATACGCGGTCTTCGCCAAGACGACCCGCATTTCTTCTGCGATCTTGTAGAGTGAGTTTTTTACAATCTCAAATGCTGCGGGATCAGTTGAACGACACTTGGTCATGAATTGGAGCTTCCTTAGATTGGGCTCGATCCTGCTGGCAGGCGGCCCGCCATCACACACGGATCATGAGCACAAAGCCGTCGACATCCATCGTTGCCTCCCAGCCCGGAGAGACAAGGACAGTTGAATCCAGAGCCTCAATGACGGCCGGACCCGCCACTCGGTCACCAGCCGACAGGAGTGCGCGATCGAGAACAGATGTTTCGACATCCCCTGTCCCACGAAACCACAACATACGCTTCGACTTTTGCGGAAACCTCCCAGCTTTCGCGGGCTCATCTCTCATCGTCAGGGCTGGCAATTTACCGACCGCAGAAACGCGAACGTTTACGAGTTGCACACTCTCTGATCGATTGTCGTGACCGTAGGTCTGCCGATGGCGGTCATGAAAGGCTTCGGCGATCTCGGCAACGGCTTGGTCGGACATCGGTTCCGGCCCCACCCGCACCGAAATCTCGTAGGACTGCTGCACATACCGCGCATCGACCGCCCGTACCAATTGGCGGCGATCAGTCGGCACCCCTGCCCGTTCGAGCATGGCAACGCCGTCTGCCTCCAAAGTGGCAAACGCGGCTTCCAAGTCGGCTGGATCGACGGCTTCCGTTGTTACAAAGAATGTGCGTGAGTAGTCGCGTTTCAGATCGGTACTCACGAGTCCGAGCGCAGAGAAAGCGCCTGGTATCGGTGGACAGACCACTTCGGGAATACCCAGTTCATTGGCCAAAGCTGTTGCGTGAAGCGGTCCAGCACCTCCAAAAGCTGCTAATGAGAACTCACGTGGATCGTAGCCGCGTTGGACGGAAACGATACGTAGTGCTTCAGCCATCGCATTATTGACAACATCGATAACAGCAGCAGCGGCTGACTTCACATCCACGCCCAGCGGCTCAGCTATTTTCCTAGCGACCATCTTGCGCGCAGCATCGAAATCAATCGAAAGCGCCCCCCCGAGCAAGGATGTCGAGTCCAGATAGCCAAGCAGAAGATTACAATCAGTAACGGTCGGATCCGTTCCGCCCCGGCGATAGCAAACGGGGCCCGGATCGGCGCCCGCGCTCTTGGGTCCAACACGCAATGAACCGGCCCGATCGACCCAGGCAATCGAGCCCCCTCCCGCCGACACTTCGGCTAGGTCGATGACCGGAACTCTGATAGGATGGCCGGTTCCATTCATCCAACGATTCATGCTCGAGCCGCCGCCAACTTCGTATTCCGGCGTGGTTTCGTATTGACCGTTGCGGATCATACTGGCTTTGGCCGTCGTCCCCCCCATATCGAATGAAAGGAGGTTCGCACGACACTTTTGACGGGCGGCAGCCGCTGCAGCGACAACCCCTGCCGCAGGCCCCGACTCCACGGCCATCGCCGGCATAAGGCGTCCTTCTGCCGCTTCAAACACGCCACCATTTGACCCCATCACGTAGAGCGGCGGTAACGACAGGTCGTTCAATGCAGATTCGAGCCGCTCGACATAACTTGCCAAGGTCGGTCCGACATAGGCGCAAATTGCAGTGGTGCTGGTCCGCTCGAACTCCCGAATTTCAGGTAGGATTTCGCTCGAGAGATAAACCGGCGTGCCTGGAAATGCTGCACGCAGTCGAACACCCAATTCCTGCTCATGAACTGGATTGAGGAAGCTGAAGAGCAAGGAGACGGCAATTGCCTCGACGTTTTGAGAGCGAATGTCGTCAATAAGCGTAGTTACTTCCCGGCCGTCCAGTTGAGCTATGATTTCGCCTTTTGCGCCTATGCGTTCCGTTATCTCGAATCGCCTGCGGCGGGGGACGAGAACCGAGGGCGGATCCTGAAAGAGATCGTAGAGATCGGCGCGGGCCGAACGGCGCAACTCCAGAATGTCGCGAAACCCACGTGTTGAAACGAGCGCTACTCTAGCACCTTTTTCTTCCAAAATGGCGTTAGTGACGACGGTTGTTGCGTGCGATAGAAGACTGATATTGTTCGCTTCAACGCTATATTTCCCCATTGCCAATGAAAGGCCATCCAAAACGCCGCGCGCGTAGTCGGGCACGGTCGTCGGGACCTTGGCAACACCGATTTTCCCTGTTTCTTCCTCCACCAAGGCGACATCCGTAAACGTGCCACCGATGTCGATCCCTATCCGCCAGCTCATTGGAGGTCATCCATTTGCGCAACTTGATCTCCGTCTTTGGCTAACCAACTCTAGCCGTCATTCCACCGTCAACAGGCAGGGCGACACCGGTAATGAATTTAGCTTCGTCTGAAGCTAAAAAGACGGCGGCGTTTGCAACATCCCATGCTGTACCCATTTTTTGCCCTAGTGGCACTTGTGCATCGCGCTCGGCGCGGATGACTTGCGGATCGACGTCGCGCTCCTGGGCGCGCCGTACGATCGCCATTGGGGTATCCATTAAACCGGGGAGAATGACATTCGCGCGAATTCCATAGGCTGCATTCTCCATGGCAATATGATGAGTAAGAGTATTCACCGCGCCCTTGCTAGTCTTGTACGTAATCGTTTGCCGCGCACAAACTGAAGATATGGACGAGATATTGATTATGACGCCAGAACGTTGGGCACGCATAACGGGCAAAGTGTGCTTGCAGGTCATGAACATGGCTTTGAGATTCATGGCCATGAGCTCGTCCCAGACTTCGGTTTCCATTTCCGTCGTCTCTCGATCTCCTTTCGAACGCCCGACGTTATTGTGTAGAATATCGATGCGACCGTAGTGCTCTTTGCAGGTGGCGGTTATTGCCGCGCACTGCTCTTCGCGCGTGACGTCAGCTCTAAAGGAGGAGGCGGTACCACCGCCATCTCCGATCATACGGACGGTCATATCGGCGGAGTCCAAATCACGATCCACAACCAGAACTCGAGCTCCTTCTTCGGCAAAGCGCAAACACGTCGCACGTCCATTGCCAAGTGTTTCACCCGTCTGCTGGCCACCACCGACCACTACGGCAACTTTGTCTTTCAGGCGCATCGTCCAGTACTCCGCGGTTCGCAGTGCGCTTTTGCTCGAAAGTATCGGCGGCGGCGGTCCTGGACCACAGCGCACCTGGTATGAATCATGAGCATGATCGCAGGGAGGCTTGCGGTACGTTTCGAGAAGGCTACAACTTTTCTTTGTTTGAGGAGAACGATATGACTAAGGATCTCAAGGCAAGAGGCGATAAGGTCCGGCGTGAAGTTTTGGGTGACGCGCGGGTCGACCACACAACACGAGATCCAGATGCACTCGATGCCCCATTAATTGACTTTCTCACAAAGAACGCGTGGGGTGATATCTGGTCGCGACCGGGCCTTGATCGGCGGGCGCGATCCATTTTGAATCTTGGAATGTTGAGTGCGCTTAATCGCAGCGAGGAGCTGAAGCTCCACATCCGGGGCGCTCTACGCAACGGCGTCACGAGGGCAGAGATACAAGAAGTTTTCCTTCAGGTAGCCATTTATTGTGGCGCTCCCGCTGCTCTTGCATCGTTCGATGTTGCCAAACGAGTGTTCGAAGAAGATAACGCGGAAGTTTGACGCGCTGGCAAAGACGAGACGAGACATCTAGCGACGTCGCAATCTGAGACGTGCGCTCCCAGCACTACTCGACAGCGAGACGGTTTGACGTTTACCGGATACGATCACGACAACGTTAGCGCTAACGTTATACTGCTGATTGCGAACACTTCCGACATAGCGGCTCTTGCTAACACGCCTAAGCTGGCCTAGCTGGTCGATTTTGGTGCCGCTGCTGGCGCAGCGCGCATAAACCGAAAACCTTTGTCCGGCGATACGCCTGTATGTCACGCGGCAACGAACCCTTTCCCGCCCTCCGGAGCTTAGCTGCACGGTTCCACCGCCCGACCAGCGGCCTGTGATTGATGCTGCTTGGGCACTGTCCGTTTTGAGCGACGCCCCAGCAACAAACACCATCAGCGTGAGCAAAATGCCCACAAATGAGGATCCGTAACGCATATTGAAGTCTCCTTCAGGGATTCGAGTCATACCTTGTCTACTCCACCGCAGTCCGCCTCACCACGGGCACCGGCGCACTAGGTTTGTCAGCAAGTTAATGTCGAACACGAATGATATCTCAGCGAACACCTCCACGAAGGTTGCCGCAACAACACCGTATCACTTCGTACCTCCCGCGAGTCGCCTCACGATTTACTCTGTCATGCTACGATCACACGGACAAGTGCCGCGATCGCTGCAAAAGCAAGTTCGGTAAAGGCGTGAGGAGACGGACGGCTATCTCTCCAAAGCGTTCTGGATTGATCGCTACGTCAACATGGTGATGCTGAGCACGCACTGTCTTTCGATGGGAGCCTGGCTGAGGATTGGTACAAAAAGGGCGGGATTCATAAGCAGTTAGAATTAAAGCACTTTGGCTGGGCGCCACTGCAACTTGAGACACTAGCTCGCAGTTTCTGCTGCGCTTCATTCACCGCTGTTGGGTTGTCGATCTAGATTCACCTTAACAACATTTTTCCCCTCAATCTAACCACTCTTGCATTGCTTGCGCGTGTCTCTGACAATCTCGAACCGATTACCTGAGATCGAACTCCACCTGAAGGAGGACTCGGTGAGTGCTGGGTGCCACCCATGAACACAGCCTTAACCACGCCAGCTTCGTGTGGAGGATCCTGCCAAAAGGAAAATAATAAAGTGTTTACCGCGCCGGGTGAGGTCGTATTTTCGCTACGCGGGTCGAGGGGCGGAATGCGCGCTCCTGAGCTGCATCCGCCCACGCCTAGGCGCGACGTCGGCCCATCGAGGGTGGAATCGTACTGTCACGACGATGTCGTCTTTTCGCCCCAACTCTTGCTTCACCAGGACGCTGACAACCAAATTTAAAAAATCGAGAAGCAACGCGCGTCGACCCTGAGCGCATCGGCCCATCAGCTCATATGAAAGCCAGGAGTTGACATTGAGAGCGCAACTTCTTCTTCGTCCATGTCTTCTGGGATGCCTTCAAAAAGCGGCGAGGATAAATAGCGCTCCCCCGTATCTGGCAACATACATAGGATAACGGAGCCAGGTGCTGCCTTTTCCGCAATCTGCAGAGCCACCGCAAAAGTCGATCCGCCTGAAACGCCTGTTAGGATGCCTTCTTTCTGTGCAAGTTTCCGAGAAAATTCGATGCCCGCGGCTCCGGGAACCGGTATCAATTCATCGTAGAATTTTTTGTCTACAGCTTCCTGAAGCACGAACGGGATGAAGTCTGGGGTCCAGCCCTGTATCGGATGAGGTTCGAACGCTGGATGGCTAGCAGCAGGCGCGTTCCCGGCACCGCGTTGCTGTGCGTGACCACTCCCTAGTAGTTGTGCATTCGCAGGTTCGCTTAAAATAATTTTGGTTTCCGGTCGTTGTTTACGCAGCATCCGACCGACACCTGAGATCGTACCACCGGTACCGTAGCCTGTAACCCAGTAGTCCAGTCGTTCACCGGCAAAGTCGGACAGAATTTCTTGCGCTGTTGTGCTTTCATGAATGTCGGCATTGGCATCCGTCTCGAACTGCCGCGCAAGAAACCAGCCGTTGGCCTCGACCAGCTCAACTGCTTTTTGGTACATGCCGAACCCCTTTGCCGCCCTTGGCGTCAGCACGACCTTCGCGCCCATAAAGCGCATCAACTTGCGCCGCTCGATTGAGAAACTGTCTGCCATCGTGACGACCAAGGGATAACCTTTGGCTGCGCAAACCATGGCTAGGCCGATCCCCGTATTTCCGCTCGTAGCTTCCACTACCGTCTGACCAGGCTTCAACGTTCCCTTACGTTCGGCGTCCTCAATAATGTTGAGGGCGAGGCGGTCTTTGACAGATCCAGCCGGGTTGAAGAACTCTGATTTCACATATAATTTCACATGATCTGGCGCCAAATTGTTGACACGTATACAAGGCGTGTTTCCCACGGTGTCCAAGACACTTTCGAACAACCGGCCATAGCCTGCGGTGGTGCGGAGGCTCGCAGCTGAACTCGTAGCGCTCATCGATTACAATCCTTTCAAACCAACATTCTTTCGAACTTTTCGTTTTCATGTTGTGGCCTGGCTCAGCCCTCGGCAGCCGCATGCTCTGTTTCTGCGGCCCCGCATTGAAACACGTTGTGTCGGATCAGGAAAGACTGGCTTCATGTCCGTCCTTGACGACGACACTGCCGACTGTTCCTGATAACCTCACTTCACCGGAACCTGAGCACCACCATTCTGGGCCGATTGATAGATAGCACGAATCAATTCGACGGCGCGCCGGCCTTCGCGTCCATCAATTCGGGGAGGTCGACCCTCGCGCAGGGCCTCGACGGCATCTTCGAAGTTTCGCTGATGCCAAGAAAAATCGATCGCGCTTGGATCAGCAGCACCGGCACCTGTCGTATTTCCAGAGAGGCCATGTGCGCGGCGGATTTCCGCATCCGTCGCATTGGCATCCGCGAACTCCCATACCCGAAAACTGTCATCAGTCATGAAGACAGATCCTCTCGTTCCGCAGATCTGAATTTCGGCCGGGTGCCCCTGTTCAGACCAACACGCTGTTGATGCCTGGATGACTCCGAGCGCGTCGTTTTCGAATTCCAACATGGCGACCGCGACGTCCTCGACTTCTATGCCAGAGTGTGCCGCCAGGCGGGTCACGGCGCGCACGTGTTTGACGTCTCCCATAACGTGGAGCAATAGGTCGACCGTATGGATGGCCTGATTCATGAGGGCGCCGCCGCCGTCCAAGGCCCAAGTACCCCGCCAGGCACCGCTGTCGTAGTAGGCCTGTGGACGCCACCATTTTACAATCGCATCGGCTGTTACGATCTGCCCAAAGCGTCCAGCATCGATCGCGGACTTCAAAATTTTACTTGCGCGATTGAAGCGACGCGGAAATATCCCCGCGAGCATCACATTATTCGCTTCACAGGTGGCAATCATTTGGTCAATTCTCTCGGTCGTAACCTCAAGAGGTTTCTCGCATATCACATGTTTACCGGCCTGAGCTGCTGCCAGGGTTGGCTCCAGGTGCGCGCCGCTCGGTGTGCAAATTGTCACCACGTTCAAGCCCTGATGCGACAAGAACTCGGAATAGTTGTCATAGGGTGTGCCGCCATAGTCAGCGGTGAGGGTTCTGGCCTGATCGTCCCGACGCGCGTAGACCGCGACGAGCTCTGCGTCATCCATGGCCGCCAGAGCTTTGGCATGGAACGCCGCGATCATGCCGGCGCCAACGATACCGAAACGATACGGATTTGATGACATCTGGGCTCCTCCGCCACACGTAGTATTATATTCCAATAGGTTAGCATGGTCCGCAAAGAAGTCGACGCTTGCAGCTCACGATCAGGACCGTTATAAGGCGACTTGGCCGCAACAAATCTTGTCGCGGCGAGCGGCTTGACCGCCATTCCCGACGGGTCGGAGCGTAGCGCAGCCTGGTAGCGCACTTGCTTCGGGAGCAAGGGGTCGCAGGTTCAAATCCTGCCGCTCCGACCAGTGGAAATCAAGAGCTTGGCACTAACTGTGGCGCTGATCCAGTACTGCCGACCGCGCGGCATCGTTGTTCCTACAGCAACCATTCAACTGAAGCGACCTGCAATTGCGCCGACCGATGCTAAATATTCGGCTCCACAGGCATTTTGAGGGGCGGGGGAAACTCAGCAACGCATCTGGCAAACTGACGACGGACAAACTATCTATCGATCTTGCATGTACCGCCATTTCCCTGCGGCTTATAAGTTTTAGCCATTGAGAATAAATCTCATGCCGCACGCATTGATTGGTCCATTGTAATACTCAACTGCTACACTTAATAACTGAATAATTATTAATTTTACGAACACGCGGTATCTACTTCAACCGACGAAAAAATATCTCTTTCATCCCTTACTCAAATAGTTTTGCAAGAGTTATGTTTCTCGCGGTCATACATATATCGTCAGATGAGGCATGAAGATTGACTTCACCAGTCACGAAACGCTAACGCACATCAGTTGAGCATGTGATTGCTGCAGACTCTTTCGTGCGCCTCAGTCCTCAGGTGAAACGACAGCCGTGATGCCTGTGCTCGTGATTGTGATTGTGATTGTGATTGTGATTGTGATTGTGATTGTGATTGTGATGCGAGGTCAGACAGAACGTCAAGCGAAAATCGATTTGAGATAAACGCATAATTCATGTTTGCGCGAAGAAATAAGCAAATGTCGGTTCTGAAAAATTTCTTAAAGAATTCATAATTCTCTAAACAGGATAATTTCAATGCTGCCATCTTTTGTCGCCACCGAAACGAGAGCGCTCGATAAAAGAATTCATCATGCGCCCTCGCCGCCATATTCATAGTCCAATTCTGCTCCGATTTCCGTGCGGTGAACCGTTAAAACATTACCGCCAAATGGGTTTCGTGCGCACGATGCAAACGGATCCTAATCGATGGCGCCCCGCTTCTACCAAATTGCCCATGGACAGCCTCGGTCAGATCTTTTTGGGGGCCCGATCACCTAGCAGTCGCCAGCGTCTTTCCCACGAGAAATCAACTTGTCAGGGCTCTACAAAACAGTACGGAAGTGCGTGGGGGGGCCTTGGGTCCATGCCTCGTTGACAAAACGAGCTGTTCCTGAGCGCGCCTGCTCCGCACCGTGCGAAGATCGCAACAGGATTCTAACAAAGTGATGTTTGTCCTCGTAATTCTCTTTGCAAATCGTAGGAATTTCCAACCGGGCGATGCAATCTATTGGATGATTCGATTTATGCTGGAGGGGTATGAGAATGCTTTGCAAGCTAAGGCGGGTGACGGCGGTACTGGTGCTCGCGACCATCGCAGGCGCCGCGAGCGCCAGTGCTGAATGCTTCAAGAAGGCCGGTGAGGGCACTGACTCGACAAAAGATGGCGCCATGTTCCAAGCGTACGAGGTCATTTTGCAATCGACAGACTTCTTCGGAACCTGGGCACCTTGGATCTCTTCAGGTGGCAAAATCGGCCAGGCTCCCGGATACATTGTCAAAAACAAGCGATCGAGCTGCAAGAAGGGTGGGATGGGCTTCGTTTGCCGCTACCAAGCAACATTGTGTACGTCCTGAGTTTACGCCAAGGCATTACGACCTCAGATACGAAGACAGCGAACGCGAGCCAAGGCCCGCGTTGCTTGTTTGGAGTCTGGCGCCCCATCGCCAGCTAGAACTCAGCTGCCGCCATAACTGTCAAGTCTTGATTTTCCTCGCCTGTATTGCCGGCACTTGTGATTGCGGCGTTGTGCAATTCGCCCCCCAAAAAAGACCCATAATAGATAATGCCCGAATCGAAGGGCTCACTGCCTCCCCCATGACAGGTGTTTCAGCAAACGCTTCAAGCAGCAGTGAACCCTATTTTACACAATTTGGAAAAGGTGTTTTTCCGATGAGGTGTTACCTACGTGACAGTGGTTGCGCGCAGACCACGGTTTCCTGGAGGTAACAGACTGTTGATCAGGTCGTGATCGTATTGGGGAGGCTCTACATGTTCGTTGCAATGGTGCTGCTCGTTGGTTTTGCTCTTATCGGTGCGGCGCTGGCTCTGGTTCTTTTGACCTAGACCTTTCCCCGAAGGGCCTCAAAGTTTCGCTCGCAAGCACGCTCGATTCCAGGTGTGTTGGCTAGAGCTTCCCGCGAGATCGAACGTAATTTGTCAGCACGATCAGCTCTGGACGCCTCCCCGTTTGAGCTGCATTGATCTGCAGATGAGCGCTTTTTGTCTAGACGCCGACAGAAATTCAGGTGCCGATCTTCTTATTTTTTCGAGGTGAAGTTGCACGAGGGGTCGAAGCTGGGGTCTGTTCTTCTCCACTTGACTTCCGAAGTGTCTCTTTCGAGAAGCCATTTTGCCAGTGAAGTTCTCGGCGAAACTTCTCCGAGGGGCGGATTTTTTTTCAACCGGCAGATGATTGCCGGTTGCAGTGTTCGGATGTTTCTGGAACGGGCAGCCGCGCCAACGACAATCGTTGGCCGGAGCCTTTAGGAAGCGAATTACAATGGATTATCACCCTGCTGTGTGATGGTTGACGCTATCGCTCCGCCGCGGTTCCCACTTACTGTACTTGTAAACCCACCAAAGGTCGCTGTTCATTTGCTATGTCACGCCGTCACAAACCGCCACAACTTGCTAAGTTGGATATGTCCAAGCGCCTCGGCGAACATGATTACAACGAGGAACTTAAGAGACTTCAGACCAAGTTGGCTCGCATTCAACAGGCTTATTTGACATCCGAGTATTCCGCCGTTGTGGTTTTTGAAGGCTGGGATGCCGCCGGCAAAGGCGGCACGATTAGGCGCATTTCCTCGGCGTTGGACCCGCGTAGCTTTAAGGTCTGGCCCATCGGAGCCCCCCGCGAGTATTATTTGCAACGCCACTATCTGCTCCGCTTCATGGAGCGGCTGCCACCACAAGGTTCAATAAGTCTGTTTGATCGCTCATGGTACGGACGCGTTCTCGTCGAGCGAGTAGAGGAACTCATACCAAAGAGCCGATGGCAGTCAGCCTACGGGGAAATTCAAAGTTTCGAGAAGATGATCATTGATGATGGGGTCCGATTGGTCAAAATATTCCTGCATATCACACAAGACGAGCAGCTTGAGCGGTTCGAGGATCGCCTACGCAATCCACTGAAACGATGGAAACTCTCTTATGAGGACTTTCGCAATCGCAAGCGTTGGAACGACTATGCGCAGGCAGTCGATGATATGTTCGCGAGGACATCCACAGAAATAGCGCCGTGGACCGCAATTCCGGCGAACAACAAAAAGTACTCGCGAATAAAGGCTATGCGAACCATTACCGAGATACTCGGAGCTGGCTTGGATCTCGATCCGCGACCACTGCCTGATGAAGTCCTCGCAGAAGCAACCAAACTCTTCGGGATTCCGCCGTCCCTCAAATCTCAACTCACAGGACGAACCGAATAAAGTTTGTCAATGACCATCATGTAGCCACGTAGCCAAGCGCGAGAGGTAGGCGACGTATAGACGTATAAACGTGGATGTGGATTTAGAAATCATTCATCATGTCCGCCAGTCCACTCGACAGTGCCTCATCGCGACCTAGCCGTTTCGTGCAAATGGACCCATCGCAAGCCCGACCCGCCATCGGATAGTCCAAACACTGCCGTGGAAATCCGATCATTGTCGGCTGGAACGGTATTTTTAGCGTTTCGCTGACTTTCAACATAGGTGGCAACCGCCGTCAGCCTGGCGCTACACATGTAGCGGAGTTGACAGTCGTGAATCTGAATTTGAAACCGCTTGTTCGTTCCATGACCTTGAAAGATGGACTGCGCCAGTCTGTCACGGGTCAGCACCGAACCTGACGGCTGAATGTTGACCATGTCAATGGCAAGTCGACTGGTAAATTCCCTTTCGAAAAGACACTTGTCGGCCGTCATCTCGCCGCGAAACCATGCTGCAATAAACGTATGCATCGTCTCAACTTCAGTGGTGAGACGTTCCTCCAAATTGTGATGGTCGACTGCCATGCCTCACTCCTTTTTCGCCACAGCCACGTTGCGTGACGGCTACTTAGCATTACGCAGCATTACGCCCAACCAATGTGGCCGTGGCTGCGAAGTTTCTTGAATTGACGCGCGGCGGTGGCTCTTTTCGGACATCCGCGGTCGCGTTTCTGAGACCACCAAAAGACAATGATATCGACGGAGGAGAAAAAAAGGAAAAAGAGACCAGGGGAAAAGACCAAGTTAGTAAAAGAGGAACCGGTCGAAGAAGTCGAACATCTGAGGATCGAATATAACACTGAGGGAAGAGGGAAGTAGGGAAGAGGGAAAAATGAGAAAATCAGTTGTCTCAATCGGCGGCGGAATTGCGCTCGCGATGTCAGTCGTCTGTGCACCCGTCGTAAGCGCCGCGTTCGCATTGCCGGCGACGGTTCCCGCCACAGCGCTAGACGGTTCACACTCATTAGTCGAGTTGGCGCGCGGTGGCCACCGTCGCTGCCGAAGGCACTACGTCCCGCGTTGGGATGTCGTTGCCAAACACACGCACCGTGGTGAGCGCAATCGGCCGCGCGCGTGCGGTCGCCGCTGGAGGGGACCCGGTCGCCCCCCTGGTTGGCGCGCGCGTGGGTGCTTTATTATCGGACCGATATGGTACTGTCCGTAACGTATTTCAGTTCGACGCCTCATAGAGTCGGTAGCGTCAATAGCGTCGATAGCGTCATGTCGTAACACGGATGAGGGAGATCCTTGTGGTAGACGCAAAAGAGTGACACAGGTGCGAATTGCGGCCCTCGCCACGGCGGAGAAAAGCTAGAGCAATACCAGGAAACGATCCACCGATGAGCGATTTGGAATTCCGAAAAAACATGGAGTTCGCATACGGCGTGCCACGAGAGCTGGCCCCCGGCGTACAGCGCGTGGTCGCCAATAACCCAAGTATTTTCACATTCAGGGGAACCAATACTTATGTAATTGGCAGCAAGGGCGACTTGGCAGTTATAGATCCAGGCCCAGACGATGACGCACATTACAGCGCACTGATGAGCCTCATTGGTGATCGTAAGGTCAGCCACATCGCCGTCACTCATACGCATCGGGATCATGTCGACGGTCTCGGGCGTTTCGCAGCAGCGACAGGCGCGCAAGTGTGCGGGTTCGGTCGCACCGCGCACGAAGCTGGTAAACTGCGGAAAAGTCCCTCCGGTGCGGAATTTATTGATTTGGATTTTAAACCAGACCTCAAGGTTGAAGATGGAGATGTGCTAACAGGTTCGGATTGGACCCTTGAGGCGATATTCACACCCGGTCATGCGCCCGACCATTTGTGCTTTGCCCTGAGAGAACAAGACGTCTTGTTTTCAGGCGATCACGTGATGGGATGGAACACGACAGTGGTTGCTCCCCCAGAGGGCCACATGGCCGACTACATGGCGTCCCTGGAACGCCTCGTAAAACGCACGGACTCGATCTACCTTCCAGGTCACGGCGGCCAAATTGCAGAACCGCAAAAAATGACTCGTGCTTATCTCGTTCACCGACGGCTGCGCGAACAAGCAATTCTGGGCGCGATCCGGAGCGGTCACAAATCTATTCGGGAAATTGTCGGTCTTATCTACACCGGCCTGGACGAGAGGCTTGTTGCGGCTGCCTCATTATCAGTGCAAGCGCACGTTGAGGATCTGGCAGAACGTGGACTCATTCTCGCAGAGCTGCCACTGGACTTTGAGTCCACTATTTACCTCAATTAACAGTGGCCGATCGGTCGATCAGAGAAGCGATTGGCCTCACTTTGATCGCTGGCGCCGAGTGAGAGAACGGCCACTCGAAGCCGGGACAGTTGACAGCAGACGTTCAACGATTTGGGCTTTCACCTCTCGAATGCGATCAGCATTGCGCCCCAGATCAGATCGACCAAATCGGGATGCCGAACGCACATCCACCAAAGAGCCCCCGCTCACGCGCGTGACGCGCACCGCAACGTCATCATAGAAGCCCAGAACCAACGTTCGATCGACCGCCTCGATCTGCCCCGAACCTGGCCCCAGCTCCCCAATCGACGTTTCCCCAACAATTGTCATGCGCATACGTTGGAGGGCTTGTTCGACGATTTCGAGAGTTTCGACAGCAGGTCGATCGACGAAGAGTGGTGTCAGGTCTACATATGTCGCGTTTTGCTTCTCAGAGAATTCGACGCCAGGATATGCAACGGGATTGGCGCCCTGGGGCCGCAACCTGGCGGCCGCAATGAGTGGCGGCGGATCGCCCGGATCGGTCGTTACATCATAGATCATAGGCAACCGTTGCGCGGTCGGAAGATAACTCAAAGGCCATGCCAAAAGGAGCGCTGAGATTACAATGCCAGTGACTGCGTTGGCGCCTCCCGACCAGCCTCTTTTCCAAATCCGAACAAGTGCGAACAAACCGACCAAGATAGCAAAGGCGCTTCCAATGAACGCCAAGGCGAACAAATTGAGTGCAACAGGGGTCGCCATCCCGAAAATCCGATGAAATACAATTGTGACGGACACGAGTGCAACACAGAACAATGCGAGCCGGATCGTCCAAATGCTTGATAGCGTAGCGCGCGCCTCATCACTCATTAATGCACCCCCTGTTTCGCGAGTCGTTCGATCGAACACCAGTCAAGATACCGACTACTGCGATTTGGAACAATCTTATCACGTCACCTTTCCTGATGACAGATTGGACCCAATATGGTCACATCGGTAGAAAGGACTTGGAACGCTTCATCTGCCGAAAAAATCCGTTGTGTAGTGAGACAGAGATATTGAAAGTATCGCGAGGACTGAGAGGACTAAGATGACCGTGCTCACCAACTACCAAATGCGCGATGTGGATTCGCTCCTCCATCCCACGACCAATCTCGCATCTCATCGGCGTACTGGCCCATTGGTCCTTGAGCGGGCGAGTGGCGTCCAAGTTTGGGACCAGTCCGGTAAAGAGTATATCGAAGGCATGGCCGGTCTGTGGTGCACCGGTTTGGGCTATGGCAACGAAGAACTCGTCGAGGCGGCTCGTGAACAAATGTCAAAGCTTTCGTTTACGCATCTCTTTGGCGGCCGCAGCCATGAACCGGCAATTGAACTGGCTGAGAAGTTAAAGGAGATTGTGCCTGCACCAACCTCCAAAATCTTCTACACTTGCTCTGGTAGCGAAGCCAATGACACACAGATCAAGCTCGCTTGGTACTATAACAATGCGATTGGCCGCCCAAAGAAAAAGAAGATCATTGGACGTGTGCGGGGTTATCATGGTGTGACAATCGCGTCGGCGAGCCTGACGGGATTGCCGGTATTCCATTCCGACTTCGATTTACCGATCAATGGTATTGTTCACGCAGAATGTCCGCACTATTGGCGCAATGCCGAAGTTGGCGAAAGCGAAGAGGACTTCGCCAGCCGCATGGCGAATAACCTTGAAACTCTCATCGAACGCGAAGATCCAAATACGATAGCAGCATTTATCGCCGAACCGGTGCAGGGAGCCGGCGGAGTGATATTACCGCCGAAGACCTATTTTGAGAAGATCATGGCAGTCCTCGCCAAACACGATATTGCACTGATCGCCGACGAGGTGATTTGCGGTTTTGCGCGGACGGGAAACTGGTTCGGAAGCCAAACCTTCAATATCGAACCGCAATCGCTATCGATGGCCAAGGCTATTACTTCAGCCTATGTGCCGCTTGGCGCTCTGACCGTTTCGCAAGACATGTACGAGGCGCTCGTCAGCGAGAGCGAAAAAATCGGCATGTTCGCACACGGCTTCACCTATTCCGGCCATCCAGTAGCCTGTGCCGTCGCGGTCAAGACGCTCGAGATCTATCACCGAATGAACATCGTGGAGCATGTGCGCCGCGTTGCACCAACATTCTTGTCCCGCCTCCATCAACTTGCTGAACATCCACTCGTCGGCGAAGCACGTGGTGTGGGATTGATCGGCGGGCTCGAGTTGGTCAAGGATAAGCGCACCAAAGAAAGTTTCCCACCAAGCGCAGGCGTGGGAGCCCAAGCGGCCATGTTTGCCCAAGAAGAGGGCCTGATATCTCGTGCGATCGGTGGCGACACCTTGGCGCTCTGTCCACCTTTGATCATTAAGGATGACGAAATCAATGAGATGTTCGATCGACTGGAGCGCGCCATCGACCGAGCGGCACAGTGGGTAACGCGCGAGCACGGTCACTCACTCGTCTCATAGTCGCACGATCCTAAGGTCAATCCTAAGATCGAAGGGGACGACCCTTGAGGACGGGGTGCATCTTTGAGGAAGACATCAATAGTATAAGAAAAAACCTTCGAAAAATAGTCTCGAGAACACGAGAAAAACAACACTTTGAGAATACCGATACTCTGAAATCACCGACAGGCGCCCGCCAAAGTTGCGCACACATCGCATATCCACAGCCGTGTTAAGACGTGCTGGATCAGACATGCTGGCCGCCGTTGATGTGCAATTCAGCACCGTTCACGTAGCTCGATTGATCCGCACACAGGAAATAAATGGCTTTGGCAACCTCCTCGGCCTCTCCCAGTCGCCCCATCGGAATTTGATCTTCCACTATCTTCTCTGTGCCAGGCGAAAGAATGCTCGTCGCGATTTCTCCTGGCGATATAGCATTGACACGGATGTTGCAGCGACCGAATTCGTGGGCCATTTCGCGTGTCAAGGCAGCAAGCGCGGCCTTAGAAGTACCGTAGGCGGCCCCAGCGAAAGGATGCACCCTTACACCTGCAATCGAAGTTACATTGACGACAGCCCCCTTCGCCAATTGAAGTTCGCTCAACAGCCCTCGCGCCAACATGATTGGCGCGAAAAAGTTGACCTGAAACACGGTCATCCAGTCACCAATCGGTGTGTCAATGGCGCCGAGCCGGCCCGTATCTGCAGCCTTTGGGCTAATGGCCGCATTGTTTACCAGCGCGTTCAACCGCGAGCCTTGCGCGGTGAGACGATCTTTCATTTCGCCAATTGCTCTACGTGTATCGTCCACGTTGGCAAGATCGACTTGGATGTGATCCTCTGGTCCCATTTCCCACGGACAATCTTCGGGAAATGGGTGGCGAGAACAAGTAATGACGCGCCAGCCGGCTGAGGAGAACCGCTTCACCGTCGCATGACCAATCCCGCGAGAAGCACCGGTCAGGATGAGCGCCTTGCGTTCTGCAGTGGATCTGCCTGACATTGTCTCTTATTCCAAGTCTCTTGTTCCAATTCTTGTGCCGGACCGACCATAGCATGCCGCGACACCAAATGGACCACTCATAAGTTTGAGCTTGATGAGACATCAGCGCCTGAGATTCGAATCTCATGCATTTGGATGAGACTGAGTCCGCCGGCGAACGCATACACGGGCGCAAACCAACATCAATATCACCATTGGACAATGACAACTTTATCTGTCCACCCCTCTATTCCCATCGACGACCAAGACTGCTGACAGCGCCCGTGTCGGAAAGATCTCGGAGGTTCAGGGGAAGAGCCGGCCCTTGATCCACGAGCCCGCCGTTTCACGGCGAAAAACCACGCGCTCGTGAAGTCGAAATGGGCGATCGTGCCAAAATTCGATCTCCAATGGCATAACTCGAAACCCAGACCAATGTGGTGGTCGCGGGATCTCACCGATATGAAACTTCGCCGTAAACGCTGCAACGGATTTCTCTAACGCAAATCTGCTTTCGAGCGGCCGCGACTGATCGGATGCCCAGGCACCAATGCGGCTCCCACGCGGTCGGCTTCCGAAATAGGCATCGGCTTCAGCGCCAGATACCTCCGCGACCTCGCCACGAATTCGAACTTGCCTGCGGAGGGATTTCCAGTGAAAGAGCAGCGCAGCCTTGCTGTTTCCTGAGAGTTCCTGCCCTTTGGCACTTTCAAAATTAGTATAGAATACGAAACCGCGTTGGTCCCCTTCGCAAACGTCGTCTACGCCTTTCAACAGAACCATGCGGCAGTTCGGTAAACCCGCCGAATCAACAGTGGCAAGTGCCATCGCATTTGGGTCATTCAATTCGTGCTCTTCGGCGTCCGCAATCCACTTCTGGAAGAGAGCAAACGGCTCGCTGGCTTCGGCCAAATCGCCGGCCGGCGCCGCACCCACATCGCTCGCCACCATTTTACTCATTACGATCTATCCTCATTCGCTCGCTTTCGCCGGTTGGGTCTCGTGAGACAAACGCCTCAATTAATGTATCACACAGAGCACAGTCTAACGGTAGCTCGCAGAATCACGGGACAATGTGTCCCCGATTCGAACGCCCCGCACTTCATACCATTCACAAGCACCACCCAAGAAAGATGTTTGTTTACAGTCTGTTATGGCTTTGTCAGAGACATTCTTAAAATCGCCTTGCAATTTATTCCACCGCCCCTATGCCTTGTGAACCATCCACTCCAATTTTGTAGGATGCGCCGACGGAATTAACAGGGGAACCGGGGCCCATGAAAACCGATCGAGACGATCTGGCTGTACCGACTGGCAATCTTATGGTCGGCAAACGTGGCCTCGTCATGGGTGTTGCCAATAATCGGTCGATCGCCTGGGGCATAGCCAAAGCTGTTGCTTCTCAGGGTGCCGAACTTGCTTTCACCTATCAGGGCGATGCTCTCAAGAAACGCGTCGAGCCACTTGCCGCCGAACTCAATTCACGTCACGTCCTGCCTTGCGACGTGACTGACGCTGATTCTATGGATGCTGTATTCAACACGTTGAAAGAGCATTGGGGGGGACTGGACTTCCTCGTTCATGCGATCGCATTCTCAGACAAAAATGAACTGGATGGTCGCTATATAGACACCACAGAGACCAATTTCTCGCGAACAATGTTGATATCATGCTATTCATTGACGGCGCTCGCTAAGCGCGCTGAACCACTCATGAAGGAAGGAACCTCACTACTGACGTTGACGTACTACGGCGCCGAGAAAGTCATGCCACATTACAACGTTATGGGCATCGCCAAGGCAGCGCTAGAGGCCAGTGTGCGCTATCTCGCAGCCGACGTTGGCCAGAACGGTATCCGCGTTAATGCAATTTCGGCAGGTCCGATCAAGACTCTCGCAGCATCGGGAATTGCAGACTTCCGCTACATTCTGAAGTGGAATGAGTACAATTCGGCGCTACGTCGGACAATCACCACAGAAGATGTAGGCGGCGCAGCCATCTACCTTTTATCGGATTTGTCGCGCGGCGTGACAGGCGAAATCCATCATGTCGACGCCGGCTATCATGTCCAAGGTATGAAGAACGAAGACGCGCCTGATATCACTGTCGCCAAAAGCGAATAAACTTTCGCCTTCATTCTATTCGCTCCATGCTTGTTGCGCGCATGCCCCGAACGTCAGGTTTCGATCTGTCGACGATTGATCGTCGCGTGGTCGTTGCTTTAGCGATGCTTCACGAGTGAGCTCGTCGATGACGATCCTCGATGATATAGACGCTGTCCTGATCGAAAAATTTCAGCACGGAAGATTTGATTTGCACGACGGAAACGTCAGCAGCATCACGTGAAAGAGACGCGAGGTAGAACCAACCCTCTTCAGCAGCCACCGAGAGGTCGCTACCTTGCACTCTCCATCGAGACCACGCGCCGAACTGACGACGTAGCCAGGCGTGGAATCTCAGTTCCGTCTCGCTTGCCGATGCGAACCTCCGGGTCGGATCTCGAAATTCCGGCACCCAAAACATGAAAGTCTTCTCGAAACTCAAAGCTGGATCCGCGCGATCCTTCGAAAGAATTGCGACCTGACTTCCCGTGCCCCACGCCGTCGGCCGCTTGTTTCCGCTGCCTGTCCAACTCACTGGCGAATTCTTTTTGCTGGACAGCAACACGCTCCAATTGAGAACTCAGCGCATGATGTGTTTGGTCCAGATCGTACAGATAGGCAAGGATGAGCACACCAACTCCCAGAAGCAATACAGCATGAACAATCAGCCAATTCGCATCTTGTGCCTCCTTTCGTAAAGCTCAAAACATCAGTCAAAGACCGCATGAATGCACCAAGTGATTGCAGTTGGGCTCTTGCCAAAACAGCCTCTGAGGGCCTTCCGAGAACATTGGAACCATCTCAGGGGCTGACACATATGCAACATCCTGACATACTCTGCCTTAGATGAAACAAGAAAAATCGGAAGCGAGAAGGTAGGCCTTATGACCAAAGAAAGAGGTGATACTCTCATTGATCGCATGGCAACTGAAGCTAAGCGCGGCCGGCTTTCGCGTCGCGACTTCATGCACTTTGCTCTTGGTGCAGGTTTCACGGCGGCGGCAGCCACAAACCTCTGGACATCAAAAGTTCGAGCTGCAAGCCCGAAGAAGGGCGGAACATTTCGTTACGGCGTCCATGATGGCAACACCAGCGACACCCATGATCCCGGCAAGTATCAGAGTGTTGGTGAAATTCAACTTGCACACACCCATCGCAGCTACTTGACCGAGTTTACGTCCGACAACAAGCTCGGACCGGATATGGCCACCAGCTGGAGCGCAACGCCGGATGCCAAGATCTGGACATTCGAACTCAATAAGGAGGCGACTTTCCACGACGGGCGAGCATTTACAGCCAAGGACGCCGTCGCATCACTCAATTATCATCGCGGTGAAAAATCCACCTCTGCTGCCAAAGCGCTCTTAACAAGTGTCACTGACGTCAGCGCGGATGGCGATCACACAATTAAGATAGAGCTCGACCAAAGCTTTGCCGACTTGCCTTGGATCATGACGGATTACCACCTCGTCATGTTACCCGATGACGGTGACGGTCGTCCGGAATGGAAAAGCGGAATTGGTGCGGGGCCCTACAAGATCGTCAACCATGATCCGGGTGTCAGCACCACGCTCGAGCGCCATGGCGGTTGGCATAGAGAGGGGGCTTATTTCGACAAAGTGGAAATGACAATCCTCAACGATCCCAATGCGCGTCAGACGGCCCTCATATCCGGAGACGTGGATGCCATTTCTTCGGTCGATTTAAAGACGATGGCACTGCTGGCCCGCCACCCTAAGGTTGACGTCGAAAACGTACCTAGTGGTTCAGCGATCACGCTGCCCATGTTCTGCGACCGCGCCCCCTTCGACAACGTCGACGTTCGACTTGCACTCAAGCACGCAATTGATCGCGAGGAGATTATCAAGAAGATCCTGTTTGGAACAGGGATACCCGGAAACGACTTCCACGTGTCGCCCAACATGCCGTACTGGCCGAAGGATATCCCGCAACGCAAATATGACCCGGATCGTGCCAAATACCATCTGAAGAAATCCGGAGTTGGCTCTTTAAATGTCAGCCTCTCGGCGACTGACAGCGTCCTACCCGGCGCTGTCGACATGGTCGTTCTATATAGTGAGCAGGCCAAGAAAGCCGGCATCAATATCAAACCGGTACGAGAGCCATCGGATGGCTACTGGTCGGACGTCTGGCTGAAGAAGCCTTTCGTATTTGTAAAGTGGGGCGCGCGCCCAACGCCGGACAACATGCTAAGTCTCGCCTACAAAGCAGATGCGGCTTGGAACGAAGCTCACTGGAAGAATGACCGCTTCAACGAGCTTCTCCTGATGGCTAAAGCAGAACTGAATGAAGAGCGCAGGGCCGAGCAATATAAGGAAATGTGCCAAATTGCCCGTGACGACGGTGGTACAATCATCCCGATGTTTGTCAATTTCGTCTACGCTCGACGCAAGAATGTTGCCCGCGGCCCGAGCCTTGCCGCCAGCTGGGAGCTGGATGGTGCGCGCGGGTGCCATCGCTGGTGGTTTACCGACGCTTGATGTAGAAACGCCCCAGGCGACGCCTGCAGCAACCCTTGCCCCCTCTGCGGCCCTGACACGACAATGTCAGGGCCGCCCGAGAAAAAGAAAATCAAATAAAGGGTGAAAATAGAAAACAAAAAAAAGAAATAAGAAAGAGAGTCAAAAGCGTCGCCAATCCGTTTTTCCGCCTCGGTGTTTGTCTGCCATCAGTTCTCTACGAACGATAGGCGGCAAGCGGTTGAGTACGAGGAAGCCCCGGCGCAATATTCGATAGTGAGGAATAGTGAAACTATTGGGAATCGTACTTAAACGCTTAGGCTTGGGGCTGGTCACACTTTTTATCGTTTCCATCCTTATCTTTGGCGCCGTTGAATTGCTCCCAGGTGACCCGGCACAAGCGGTTCTGGGTCAAGGCGCAACAGAGGAAAATCTCGCTGCTCTTCGAAAAGAAATGGGCCTCGACCGCTCTGTGTTTGCTCGATATGGGGAGTGGTTGGCCAATGCGGTCACTGGCGATTTCGGCAAGTCGCTCGTTTCTGGCGATAGCGTAAGCGAGAAAATCGGCCCGCGATTTCTGAATACACTGTTTCTCGCAACATATGCGGCAGTCATTGCGGTACCCTTGGCCATCGCTCTCGGCGTATTCGTCGCGCTGTTTAGAAACACACTGTTTGATCGCATCACAAATGTTCTGACTCTGACTGCAATCTCCTCCCCGGAATTCTTTCTTGGTTATATTCTTATACTTTTCCTATCCGTAAAAACCGGCTGGTTTCCAGCGATCGCCAGTATATCGGACAATATGTCGTTTATCGAATTACTTGAGCGAACATTTCTCCCGGCCCTGACGATGGTCCTCGTTGTTCTTGCACATATGATGCGGATGACCCGCGCGGCCATCATCAATCTTTTGGCGTCACCGTACATCGAAATGGCTCGCCTGAAAGGCGCACCGGCATGGAAAGTCATCGTCAACCATGCACTGCCGAATGCCTGGGCGCCAATCATCAACGTCGTTGCTCTCAACCTTGCTTACTTGATCACGGGCGTCGTTCTTGTCGAAGTCGTTTTCGTCTATCCAGGCATCGGCCAACTGCTCGTCGATAGCGTTTCCAAAAGAGACTTTGCAATTGTCCAAGCGTGCTGCCTCATTTTTGCGGCTACGTTTATTCTTCTTAACTTGGCGGCAGACGTTGGCGCGATCCTCACCAATCCTCGCTTGCGCCATCCGAAGTAGGTAGTTGCATCATGGATAATTTCGTCATTACCTACTATGCGATGCTGATCGGCGCATCGTGTCTCGCAGCCTACTTCAACCAAAGAAGTACGTTCCTGCTGCTCTTCACATTGACGCTTGCCTCGTTCGTGATAGGCATTGTCGGCGGCGAATCGGGTTTGCGGACTATTGCGATCATTGCAGGTGTTCTCGCACTGGCGGCGGGAACGGCCTACTCGTTCCGCGAATTCTTGGTGACGCTGACCAGCGGGGATCTGGAAAAGGAATTACGAACGGCGCCGCTCACGGCCAGCTTTGGAATGTTCGTGATATTCACATATGCCGTCATGGGAATATGTGCGCCTTGGATCGCTCCGTACGACCAGGCCGAAGTGATTACATCAGCCTTTGCCCCCGCGGATGAGAAGCTGCTCTTGGGAGCCGACCAACTCGGCCGTGACATGTTCAGTCGTATTGTATACGGCGCGCGA
>JBPCWA010000323.1:0-4323 GCA_051009975.1 Hyphomicrobiaceae bacterium | reverse complement strand
CGCTTGATGTCTGGTACATCAAAAACGCGAGCCTGAAACTCGACCTCAAAGTATCCTGGTTGACGTTTGCAACACTTATCGGTGGCGAGCGCCCAAATGGATGGGCCGTAGATCAGGCGCGAGATGAATTGGGCATCGGCAAACGAGTCGAGTTGAGGGACGCCAGCTTTTCAAGCTCAAGCGGCGCTGCCCTGCGTCTGCCCCCGACGAGGCACGCATCAAGCATGCCCGCTTCGCCCCCGAAAGCGGACATTCTCCGAGGTATTTTCAATGTCCGCTAAGTTCGAAAAGCGGACATGGGCCCGGGGGGAGAGGAATATCCGCAAAGCGCCAAAAGCAGACCGGATTGCACAACATCATAAGTGAGCCAAAACATGATCGGCGGCATCGCGACCGCGATATGTTTCCGGAACAGGCAGCTGGCCCTTAAATTCGGGATAGTGCTCGTTAATGAGCGTCTTAGTGCGCTCGGTCAGATATTGGCCCAACTCGCTAACCCTGATCAACTCATCACCGTTACGATCAGCGTGGCCGCCCAGACCGTCAAGGACGGCATAGGTAAACAGGCCATGTTGCAATTGGGTAAGCTCGAGTGCTTGCTCATCGACGCCAGCAGATGCAAACGCAACAATGTCAGCGTAAAAGGCCGCGTTGCCTAGCTTCGCATGATAAGCATTGGCAGAATGGCAGGTATCGACAAAAAGATAACGTCGGCCACGAGTGCTGTGAATAATGCGTTCAAGTTCCACCCAGGGCAGGATACGATCGCCTGCCCAGCCGCGGCCTTCAAACTTTGCGTCGGTCGGCAAAAATAGGTAGTCCGCCCGGTCATTCACGCCGTGGCCGGCAATAAATACAATAACCGTATCCTCAGGCATCGCACGGTTTCGGATATCGCTCAGGTATCGGCGAATGTTGGCTGTGGTCGGTGCCGAATTCTTTGGGTCGTTTGTCAGAAGCAGTATGTCAGACTTCCTGTGCTGCGGTCCGAGCTGCGTATGGGCAGCCTTCGCGAAAGCCTTTGCGTCTGCGCCTGCGAACCGGAGATCGCAACTGTTATTGCGCTTTGGGTCACATGCCTTTCCTAGCCCCGGGTAGCGATCAACTCCAATTGCCAGAATAAAAAGTGTACCACGCTTATCGAGGTCTCCCACACCGACGTGTACGACATTCAACGTCGCCTCCGTTTGACCGATATCGTTTTCGGCTATGACGACGATACGGTTCTCTCCGCGCGCAAGGGGGACCGAGAAGTTGTGCTTGCTAGCAGCTGTCCGCGCAGTTTGCTCAGCAATTTGGATGCCATTGACGCGAATGACAAACCGTTTGATGGGATCGTGAATCTCTGTGGCGGCAACTGTGATTGACGTACGGCCCCCGCTCACGCGTGCTCCCATTGCTGGGGATACAATCTTAACGCTTGGGAGGGGCTGGCTACGCAGGTCGGCCAGTCTAAGACGCGTGCCGTGTGCGTTTTTGATAGCGGCCTCAGCAGATGCGAGCCGTATGGCATCCTCTACAATATCGGGGCGGTGCAGATGCTTGCGCAAGTCATTGGCCCCTATGTAATCCGGCACGGCCCCTGCACCCCTATTGAACTGCCAACCCACAAAACGGTCAGCGCCAGGCGAGCACGTATAATAGCCCTGGGGTGTCCAAATCACCCACTCGCCATTGCGGCTATGAAAAATATTCACAATGAGTTCGCGCGTTTTGAGATTCCACAGTCGGACGGTATGATCATTGGAGGCCGACGCCAAGAATGTACCATCCGGCGAAACGCTCAGCGCCCAGATATCGCTTTCATGACCATCGAAGCTACCGACGCGATTGCCGTGCAGGTCTAGTGCGGTGAGCACACCGTACGAGCCGCCGCTTATGATTGTCTTTCCATCCGTTGAGAAAGTGAATGCAGAATGGCGGTTGCCATCGGCAAGCGGATCTTCTCCCCGTCGAGCACTACCAAACAGCGTGCCATCCTGCAAAATCTGTAGAACTTTGTGCTTCTCGTGCCCGTAGTCTAGGAACTGCCCGCCTACTGCCTTCGGTCGCAGTGACCATTTTCCGTGCGTGACAGTCGCGCGGATGAAGTTCACTGCTGAAAGTTTGTTGAGCTTGCGGGGAACACCAAGTCTGCGCTGCGCGGTCGGCAGTGGCAGTTGGTACTCAAGCTCGCCAATTGCGTTTGGGCAGGGCTGGGAGGCCGGGGGACACCTTTCCTGATGACCCCAGGCAATCCTTGCACTGTCTCTAGAGAACCCAACCGACCACACCGCTTGGTTCTCACCTTTAAGTATCAACCGTGTTTTACCAGTTTGTGTGTCCCATACATGTATGATCGACCCGTCGCCACCGGTAGTGGCCGCTAGGCTAGCATTAGGACCTAGGGCCGTTGCGCCGACGTAATTCTGCTCACTGTAGTCCGATTGTTCGTGGCGGGATGGCATCGCCCAAACACGGACCGGAGCGCCTTGGCAATTCCAGTAGCAACTCGATATGAGCTGCTTGCCGTTACGGCTAAAACTCAATGACGCAATCGCGCCGGCCTGGTTTGCCAACTCCTTGGGCCTTTTATCTGGCCCCAATGGACGCCATAACCTCACCTTGCCGTCCGCGCTTCCCACCGCGATAGTGCTGTCGACAGGAGATACAGCCAGAGCCCGAACGGCGCGATCGTGCTCCAAGATCGCAACGGGTCTGCCCGTGTCAACTTGCCATAGGCGGACGCTTCCGTCCCAACTGGCTGTTACGGCATGTTGGCCATCGTGTGAAAACGCCGCTGCACTAACCCGGTCTTTATGTTCGCCTTCAAGCCGCTGCAACACGGCGTGTGAATCCAGATCGCCTACATTGGAATCTCTGGCTTTACCAGGCGATGTCAAATTCGCGTCGCCTGGCAAGAAGCTGATTCGCCGCATCACGGTATGCGTTTCAACATCCCAAATGATGGCCCTTTTGTCGTAGCCAGCCGATATCAATTTTGAGCTGTCAGGTGAGAAACTCAGGCCGCGAACAACGTTTTTGTGGCCGAGTAGCAATGCAACAAGTTTGCCCGTCGTAAAGTCATAAAGGCGAATCTTGTGCCGCTCCATCTGTTCGGGTGGGCGGGCACTTTCGACTGGACCGAGGGAGCCGCCCACAGCGAGCCAATGTCCATTTGGCGACAGGGCCAAAGCGTATATTTTTCCATGGTTCGCGGGCCCAGCTTCGGCTCGAATAAGCCGTACAGTTTTGGCCTTCTGAAGGCTCCATACGCGAACAACCTTGTCATCGCCGGCCGAAACTAATTCTTCGCCGTCAGGCGTGAACGCTAACGACCACACGGGTGCTAAGTGACCGGCAGTCTTGAGCATGAGCAGGGGTGCTTGGCTCTGCGCCGCCGCCATTTGGCAGGATAAAAAAAGTGCGCAGATGACCGCTGGCATCGATCGCCGACCAGCACCAGCCACACGCAACCCCCGACATCTTGCCGTGGGAGTGGAAGGTGAAGGCTTGAAAGGCCTCAGACCAAAATATTGGTCGCTGTTCCTTGACGCGATGGTTCCAGCAACGTGCCCAAGACACCTAGCGTGCTTGGGTCTCCGAACACCCACCTTGCGCGATCGATCGAGGCGATCACGGCTAGAGAACACGGGTGCGGCCGTGCTGAGCATTGGACTTGCGCATTAGCCGGCTGGACGTCCCAACTGAAACCCTGAAGCACCAGGCCATCACTTCTACCTTACAACGCAAAACTAGCATACGCAGCAGCAGACATCGGCGCCAACGTCACAGCCCTCGACCTGTGGTCAAGCTAATTATGGTGTCTCAGCACCGGGTAGCTCAACAGGGGCACTGGGTCCTCTTGGCGGCGGATCGTCGTCGACGACGATGGGTGGTCCAGACCCACCGGCCTCAGCAGAAATTGAGCCGATCGTGACTATGGCCATCAGCAGCATGGCAAAGCACGTCAAGAACTTTAGCATTGTGAGCATATGCAAGTCCCCCTTAATGAATCCAATAAGAAAATGGTTAGGTCTGCGCTGCCGCGCCGTCAATCACGCCGGGCTAGCTTCGCCAACACCATGTGGCTCGAGTGCACCACGACGATTTTCAAGGGGTGCGTAAGATTGACTGCGATTCCTCAGGCTTAGGTGTCAGCATGGCGAGGTGCGTCCGGCTGGCGCCTGCCATGAGTTGTCCACAAGAGCCTGTCGTGTCGGCTTTGAGTCAAAAGCGGACATCAGGGAGCACGTCAGGAATGTCCGCTTTACCCCAAAAGCGGACATCTAAGGCCAGATAAGAGACTGAGCGCGGCTCTAATTTGGAGACTGGCACCGCTTT
>JBPCWA010000322.1:0-4605 GCA_051009975.1 Hyphomicrobiaceae bacterium | reverse complement strand
GCATAGTGCGACGCAATTGAAACTCCCGCGGCCGGTCCAGACTCCACAAGTCGTACTGGATGCTTGCGGGCAATATCGAGGCTCAGCGTTCCGGCGTTCGAACCGATGACAAAGAAAGCGCCAGAGGACCCGATTGACGTTAGAGCGGCATCGAGATCACCCAAATATTTGTCAATTAATGGCTGAACATAGGCATTGGCGACTGTAGTCGAGATCCGACCGTACTCCCCGATCTCTGGCAGGACGTCTGAAGAAAGCGTAATCGGGGCGTTTGGTAGGTACTGTTGCACAATTTCTTTCGCCATACGCTCATTTTTGGAATTGGCATAGCTGTGGAGAAAGCAAATTGCGACTGCTTCTACGCCGACAACGTGTTCTGAAGCGAGAACAGCTCGGATATCATTTGGAAAAACAGCTTTGACTATCTCACCTTCGTGAGAGGTACGCTCGTCGATCCCGAGACGTCGCCGCCGAGGAACAAGCGGCTCGGGAAATTCGATAAACAAATCATGGAGATCGTAGCGCAGCTCGGTTCGTGTTTCGAGGATATCGCGAAAGCCCTTGGTCGTGAGCAGTGCCGTCCGTGCACCCTTGCGTTCGATTATGGCATTGGTTGCAAGCGTAGTTCCATGGACAAGCGTGCGGATCGCTACAGCTGATGCACCAGAACGCAGCAGAATCTCGCGAACAGCAGACAGGACTGCCTCTTCAGGCTGCTCGGGAGTCGTCAAAACTTTAGCAGAGTGAATGGAACGCGTTCGCTCGTTCACGATGACAACGTCGGTGAACGTTCCACCAATGTCGACGCCGATTGCTAGGTGTTTGAAGCTGGACACATCTGCCTCGTTTCTCGCATCCCGCTATCCATGTGTAGCGATCGTGGTACTGTTTCTCAGTGCGATTCTGCCGAGCACCAAATCGCGGACCAATCATCCAACCAAGGTTCGTCAAACTAGAAAATCACCAATTTCAACCCTCAGCAACCTCCCTAGACCGGCATCACTTACGTGAATATTGTGGAAGGTGTTAAGAGCCCGGAGTGCCTTCGTTGCAAGCAGCCCATATCCGCGTTTCGGGCGATCCAGGTCATATGCTGAGGAGAAACAAGGCCTCTCCACGCTTGGCGCAAACCGTTAGATCCCAGCGGATCCCGCTCGGAACGCTGAGATCATTGAGATTAAACTTGAACTCAGCAATTGCTTATGCTTGTCGGACCAGTAAAGTATTGATCGGCGGAATTGATTGTCCGCGGATACGCGTGCATTTGCGTTTGCACTCGCAAATCAATAAACGCACGCCCAACTGTGCGTCCATCTTGGGAGGATTTTAGACATGATGAGAAAATTGGGTTTGGCTGTTGCCGCTGCTGCAACGGTCGCCGTCGCCGGCGGAGCTTTTGCAGCGGAAACAAAGTTGCGCATACAGACGCACTTTTCGCCGGAAACACTGTCCGGAAAAATGGCCGCCGAATTCATAAAGAATATATCAGATATGTCAAACGGAGAAATCAAAGTCGAGATGTTCTATTCGTCTTCCGTCGTTAAATCGGCCGAGACGTTCGATGCAGCAGCGACCGGCATCCTCGATTGTGACATGACAGGCGGATCCTATCAGACTGGCAAAAATCCAGCATTCCAGTTCGCTGGAGATCTGATGGGCGGCTACCAAAATCCGTACCAGCAAATGGCTTGGCTCCTTCATGGTGGCGGTTTCGATCAACTCAACGACTTGTACAACGCGCATAACATGGAATTCATTGGTTGGTGGATTCCTGGACCAGAATCATTGTCGTCCACTCGGCCAATTCGCAGCACCGAAGACTTCAAAAACTGGAAATTCCGGTCTCCACCGGGAATGGCTACAATGGTCTTCAAGAACATGGGCGCGTCACCCATCGTGATGGATTTCAATGAGATTTTCACGGCGTTGGAGTCCGGAATAATTGATGGTGCGGACGCGGCTAATCTCACCAACAATGTCGGTCTAGGGCTTTACGATATTGCCAAACACACAAACTTCCCAGGCTTCCATTCAATGCCTGCCGACCATCTGACATGCCGCAAGGACGTGTGGGATGCAATGCCGGCGCACCACAAAGCAATATTGAAAACTGCTATGGAAGCATTGGCGCTCCGCAATGCTACGATCAACGAAGTCCAAAATGCCAAAACTGCCAAGCAGTTGCGCGAGAAAGGTATAAATCTTTACGAGTGGACGCCGGAAGAACTGGCGAAGTATCGCGCAGCGGTGAAAGCAGGTTGGACAGAGTTTGCAACGACCCCCGAAGCAAAGGCTCTCCTGGAAAGCCACATCGACTTCCTGACAAAACTGGGTGCGATGAAGTAGGACCTGCAACGCCTTTCGCTGTCACGCGGCAGGGTCAACTGACACCCTGCCGCTGCGAGGATTTCAAGTCCTTAGTTGTGATAATGAAACCATTCAAGCCGATGCTTTCGTCGAGGCTTGAGAAAACTATTTGGAAGAACGCACGCAATCAATCAGGGCTACTGGAGCTCAAATGGCGACAACATCCACGGTTCGTTCACGAGTTTCTAACAGCCAGGCGTAAAACGGGCCAACGAACATATGCCTGATTTGAGCAGACATTCGACTCCTAGCAACAGCCGCAATCCCATTTAGCGCGTAAAACCGGAATACTACCAAGGCGCTTCGTACCTCTGAGACGCCTCATGCCACTCAGATGCTCCGAACTACTGAAGCGCTTTGCGCCATAGAGAGCTCGCCTAGGCGGAAGGACAGCCATGGAAGACGAAACAGGAGGCTTTTGGGAGTGGGTGATCCCGTTTGCGTTCATTCTCTGCATGGGTTGGGCGATCTGGCATGCACCAGCCTATATTCTCGATTTCATTCCTCCCAGTAGCGAAAGTCTGCATGGCCAGATTAGCGAGCTACATAAACGCAAAGATGTATCACCTAATCTCCCAGGATTATTCGGCGGATATGCGGATCCGATCGACTGGGCGGCGTTGATATTCATACCGATCTTGTTCGTCATAGGCGCCAGGACGGTACGCGTTGCACATATGGAGTTCCAGGATTGGCGTCCCATCGACCGGATCGCATTGTTCATCGGTCGGGTCACGATGGTTATGATTATATCTATGACTTTCGTCATGCTGTACGAAGTGTTCCTTCGTTATGCGCTAGAGCAACCAACCCTTTGGGCCAATGAGCTGACCCTTTGGATCGCCGGCTTTGTATTCCTTTGCTCTGGCATCTATGCCATGCAACAGCGTTGTCACATCCGGATCTTTCTCCTCTACGATGTGGTTCCACGGTGGCTCCAGCACGTTTTCGACATTATTTCCGTCGTGCTAATTGTGATATTCGCATTTTTTCTCATTTACGGAAGTTTCTACCAGGTTTTTGTGATCAAATTTTATAAATGGGAAATGTTCGGAACTGCATTTGATCCGCCGATTCCAGCAACGATACAACCGATGATTTTAATTACCGTTGCGCTTATTGCGATCCAAGCGGTGATCAACCTGATCTCTGATTGGAACTTGAAGCCGACAACGCACACTGCTGCGGACGACATCGATGAAGATGAGATTGCAGCTATCAAGCGTAGCGTAGGGGCAGATTGATGGACGTTGGCACCATTTCGATAGTTCTAGTTTTCGGCCTGATCTTTCTTTTGGCCATCGGCATGCCACTTGGCTTCGCATCGGCAGTCCTGGCGCTGCTGGTCCTGATTATGAAATTCGAGCCGGCACTGTTGATTGATCCGTTCACCTTCGGGGAAGGGCTACTCACCCGAAACCCGGGAACTGGACCTCTCTATATCTTGACACAGAAGATATTCGACTTGCTAACAGAATACGTTCTCATATCTGTGCCACTTTTCATTTTCATGGCCGCCCTCTTGGAACGGTCAGGTGTCGCCAAGGAAATGTATGATGCATTGGATTTCTGGCTCAGCCGCGTGCGAGGTGGCATCGCTATTGTGACCTCGTTGATGGCTGTGATCCTGGCGGCAATGTCAGGAATTATCGGCGGTGAGGTTGTATTGCTGGGCCTGATAGCGCTACCGCAGATGTTGCGGCTTGGCTACAATCAGAATCTTGCGATCGGCACGATATGTGCCTCGGGATCGTTGGGAACTATGATCCCGCCTTCGATCGTATTAATAATCTATGGATTAATCACCGAAACGTCGATTAAGGCCCTATTCACGGCTGCTTTCGTGCCAGGGTTCATGCTTGCAACACTCATCATACTCTACATTGTTGTTAGAACCCAACTGAACCCCAACGACGCACCTTTACCAGAGAGCAAGCCCGGTGACCCGACCGGGTTGCAAAAAGTCGGAATGTTTGCTGCTTTTCTGTCAATTCTGCTGGCGGGCGGGTCGGCGCTGCTGTTCTTGCGCGCGCTGTATTTCACTGTTTCAGGCCAAAATGCAGATTTGGGCCCAAACGTAGATCCGATTTTCCTGGGTATGAGCCATCACGTGCCCTATTTGGCGGGGATCGCTGTTTTGGGTGCAGTACTGGCGCTTTTCGTGTTTGGTCGCGAGCGATCATTGGCCGGTTGGCGACATGGTAGTGGGCTCGTTCCTCCATTCGCAGTCATAGGGAT
>JBPCWA010000321.1:0-24569 GCA_051009975.1 Hyphomicrobiaceae bacterium | reverse complement strand
CTTTCAATGTTTTCGTTGGGGAGTTTGGCCTTTCTGTTTTTGAGGCGTCGCGCCGCTCCCCCCCCGCCGGAAGTGTTCGTTTGTCCAAGTTGGGTGCCGTGGTTCGGAGTTGTCAGTTCCGTTCTGTTCTTGCTTGTTGGTCTCTTGCGGTAATCGCGCGCCTGCGGCTGGACATCGCACTCTCTCTGCCCTACCGCTGGCGCCACCACCGCCACGATCCGAGTTGCATAATGTTGCAGAAGCGAGGTCGGCATTCACCTTTGCAGATGATATGGCTCGGTCCAAAATGCGTAAGAGCTATTGAGGAGAGGGCATTGAGGGTGTGAATCGACCTGTTTGCTGACTGTCGGGTTTAAGACTGTTTTGGCAATTTGGGTTTGGTTTTTTGCTTAGGCTTGGTTTTGAGAAGTGGAGCGCCTGCTTCGGGACGACGCAAGGTGTCTAGATAGGCTGTGAGGTCGCGGATTTCGCTGCGGGTGAGCTGCATATCGGGCATTGGAGGGTGAGGTTCGACCAAGAAGTTGACAATATTTTCGTGGGTCTGACCTGGTCTGTTTGCAATGGCACGAAATGATGGGATGCCCTCGTTTATTCCGCCGCTTTGATCGGGATCTACCAGATGACAGTTGATGCAAAACGACTGTGCGAGCTGCCGGCCACGGAGCGGGTCAGGGGGATTTTGCGCAGGTTCCTGTGCAATAGCGGCAGATGCGGTTGCGGATGCAAATGCCACAGACAGCCAAAAACTGGAATGTCCCATAGTAATCCTTATTTTTTTCGCGTCACATTTTTCGATCGTCGGCATCTAAGGAACAATTCCAGATTTGGACAAAAGTGTGGCAGTTCTTCTGTGGGATGTTCGAGTTCGATCCAGCGCAGGCATTTGTCGCTGGCTCCGCACTTGAGACATCTTTCGCGCGCTTCTGCATAGGCCTGGCCGCGCCGGAGTCGGGCCAGCGCCAGCGGATCGACATCGAGTCTTTCCATCATATCTTGTGTGCGTCGCGCTCGCCGCTCAACGCGGCGAAACATCGGCCAACGCCTGCGATTATCAGTCATGGCAGGTGCTCCGAGACTGGCGAAGCCTTAACCTATGATCGCGGGCAATGCGGCGCAAACCATTGACATCGGTCAATTCGAATTGTCCTTGGCGGCCCGTGACGAGGTCGCTTTTTTTGTGAATCCGTTGCGCATAAATGCAATGATACGCCAAATGTCTGTGCGGGAGAGCTTGTCTTTGAAGGAAGGCATCGAAGTCTGGAATTGCGCTCCGCCGTCTGATATTGCCCAGAGGAGGTACTCGTCTGCCGAGATGGGTCGCTTGATCATGTAGGCGAGGAGCGCCGGCGATGGTAGGAGCGAAAGGCTATCGGTTCCATTTCCGAGGCCATGGGGGCCATGGCAGCGTTGGCAATGGTTTTGATAAAGTTTTGCGCCGGCCAGAATGTTCTCGCCTGTCGCCTGAATTGTCGAGCTAGCCCCGTTGTAAGAATCGGGCACACCATAGTTGACGTACGTCCAGTGTCGGAGGACGCGCACGCGCATACCAGTTGGCATTTGACCGGGCCCCCACAATTCTCTTTGCATCCATTTAGGTTGCCAATAGTCGACTTGACCGTGCCAATCTGATGATTGTTGTTTGGATTTTTTCGAATCGGGCGGATTGCCCTGCGCTGATAGCAGGTTTGGCACGAGGACTAGGCCCGAAGCTAAGCCCCAAGCTAAGCCCCAAGTCATGACCAAAAGAAGGTTAGCAAGGAACAGTCGATTGCGCTTGTCGCGACGGATCAACATTGACATCATGATGGACCCCCGACCTTCTTCACGATGCGATGCACTATGGATATTGTAGTGCCGCGGATAGTGCAGTGCCGCGGGAGCGGGAAACGAGAAGTTATAGGTTAAATCGATTGGCCATGCGCGTCCTTGATGCAGATCAAGCGAACCAAAACGAAACACGCGTGATGCGGATCGCGTATTGAGGGTCACGTGATGTGAATCAATGGTATTGGCTGATCGTGACGCTATAGGTGGCAAAACTCCGGACCTGAGGAGGTTGCGATGGCGTTTAAGCGCATACTCTTGCCGATCAATGGCCAAGACGACATTGATCTAGTCGCGGATTACGCGTTCAAGCTGGCAGCAATGAATTCCGCTGAAGTCGAAGTGCTCCATCCCTATCCACGGTTCTATGATGTGATTACGTCCGTTAGCGAAAGTGGATCCGCGAATCAAATCGCCCAAGAGATCCAATCGGTTCGCGATCGCTACCAGGATGAAAATCGCAAAGCGGCCGAGCACTTTGCCCGTCTTTCAAGCAAATATACTGGAACGACAACGCGCTTTGTTGAGCGCGAAGGTCATACCAGTGAAATTCTTACGAGGAGGGCGTTTTCTTCCGATTTGACCGTTGTAGGAAGTGCCGAAAGGTATGATTCGGCATTTTGGAGAAATGTCTACGACGGCGCCCTTGTGCATTCTGCGCGACCCGTGTTTGTCGTGCCGACGCGTGCTGGGTCGCCACCTGCGACAGATCAACTTGCACAAAACGTTCTGATAGCTTGGAAGGGTTCAACCGAATTAGTCCGCGCCCTGGAGGGAGCAAAGCCGTTTCTCGCATCGGCGGTGAACGTTCGACTGATTGCGGTTGGAGAACGCGATCGTATTGATCGGACTGTCGAACAAATGAAGGACTATTTGTCACTGCACTCCAGTGACGTGACTGCCAAAGCCGTAGAAGCAGTCGACGGCCATATTGCGAAAACGATACTTGCCGAGGCAAAGCAAATGGAGCATTGCCTTCTCGTCATGGGGGCCTACAGCCATGCGCGCTGGCGAGAGCGCTTCTTCGGTGGGGTCACCGAGTACGTTCTTCACAATGGAGACGTACCCATTCTGATGGCGCACTAACCTGAACCGCATGCGCTGTGAAGGTTTATTTGAGGATGCGATTTTATTGCATAGCGCGGTTTCATGTCATAGCGTTACGTTGCTTCAGTACGCTACAGCACCTCGATACTGCGACCAGAGACAATGTCATTTGCTGCGCTGAATCTGTGATGACGATTGGCCAGACAAGGCTGTGAACGAAAGGCTGTGAACGAAAGGCTGTGAACGATATGACCGGTCACATGGGTCGGTCTTCACTTTCGCTGGCCACACACGCGAGAGGTCTGAAAGGCAGGCGAAATCTGAGCGAAATACGACACCCTTGCCCCCCGCGATTGATCCAGGTCAATGTTGGAATTCCACCGGAAATTGATCTTGCCCCAGTCCGTTGGAATTCTTGGTTTTGGGTGTAGTTGTTGTCTGAAACAATGCTGGTGCGGGTTTAGCATGAGCCTGCAGGATGAGAGGGCCATCAATTCATGACTGCAATTGCAGAAGGTCAAACTGCGTTCTCCGACGCAATGACGGTCATCGGTTCGGCCATTGGCGTCGTAATCGGTGCTTCGCTCGCATTCGGGTCACCGGATCAGGCCTTGGCATTTCATGGCGCGTTGCTTTTGGTTGCAGGATTAATCGGCATTGGTTGTGTGCTCAGCGATGCTTTCGGCCAGGATGCCTCGATCATTCCGGTCACCGGGTACTTTGATGGGCCGATAAAGGTAGCCACCGTCGCAGCTGTTGTCTGGGGCGTAGCAGGCTTTGTCGTCGGTGATGTGATCGCGTGGCAAATGGCGTTCCCGTTGCTTAATCTCGATATGCCTTGGACAAGCTTTGGGCGCTTGAGACCGCTGCATACCTCAGCCGTGATATTCGCATTTGGCGGTAATGTGCTGTTGGCGACCTCGCTCTATGTTGTGCAACGCACATGCCAGGCCCGATTGGCGGGGCGCTGGTCGCCCTACTTTGTCGTGTGGGGCTATAATCTATTCATTCTCATCGCCGGAACCGGGTACATTCTGGGCGTCACTCAATCGAAGGAGTATGCAGAACCAGAGTGGTATGCCGACCTTTGGTTGACGATTGTTTGGGTAGTCTATCTTCTGGTGTTTTTGGGCACGCTTTGGAAACGCAAAGAGCCGCATATCTATGTCGCGAACTGGTTCTTTCTGGCGTTCATCGTAACGGTGGCAATGCTGCATATTGTCAACAATCTTGCGATTCCGGTCTCCCTCACCGGCGCCAAGAGTTATGTCCTCTTCTCTGGTGTTCAAGATGCCATGACCCAATGGTGGTACGGGCACAACGCGGTTGGCTTTTTCCTGACGGCCGGGTTTCTTGGGATCATGTACTATTTCATTCCCAAACGCGTCGAGCGACCGATCTATTCCTATCGTCTTTCAATCGTTCATTTCTGGTCATTGATTTTTCTCTATATCTGGGCAGGGCCACACCACCTGCACTACACCGCTCTGCCAGACTGGGCTCAAACCCTCGGAGTGACGTTTTCGATAATGCTGTGGATGCCTTCTTGGGGCGGCATGATTAATGGCCTTATGACGCTCTCCGGTGCTTGGGACAAGTTGCGAACAGATGCGGTCGTTCGACTCTTGGTCGTGTCCGTTGCCTTCTACGGCATGAGCACATTCGAGGGTCCTCTCATGAGCATTAAGGCCGTTAACTCACTGAGCCATTATACCGACTGGACGATCGGACATGTTCATTCGGGCGCTCTCGGATGGGTGGCCATGGTATCGTTCGGTGCAATCTATTGTCTCGTGCCATGGCTCTGGCAGCGCAAGGCACTCTATTCGCTCCGGCTCGTCGAGTGGCACTTCTGGATTTCGACGATTGGTATTCTTCTCTACATTACCGCAATGTGGGTATCAGGAATTCTGCAGGGGTTAATGTGGCGTGCGTACGATGACCTCGGTTTCTTGCAGTATTCCTTTGTCGAGACGGTCGAGGCCATGCATCCATTCTACGTCATCAGGGCGATCGGCGGTTCGCTGTTCGTGGTCGGGTCTTTGATCATGGTTTACAACGTTTGGCGCACAATTCGCGGTGATGAGCCAGTCGACGCGACCGACCAGCCAACCATCGCTGCGGCGCCGGAGTTGCGACCGGTCGCGGCAGAATAGAGGGGGCAGAGATGGATCACGGTACTCTAGAGCGCCACTCGCTATTGCTCACTGTAGCTGTATTGATCGTCGTTTCGATCGGCGGAATCGTCCAGATCGCGCCACTGTTCGGGGTCGAGAGTACGATCGAAAAAGTCAAAGGCATGAGGCCCTACACTCCGCTCGAGTTGGCAGGTCGCGACATTTATATCCGCGAGGGATGTTATGCATGTCACAGTCAAATGATCCGGACGTTGCGGGACGAAGTTGAACGTTATGGCCACTATAGCCTTGCGGCAGAGAGCATGTACGATCACCCGTTCCAGTGGGGGTCAAAACGGACGGGACCTGATCTGGCCCGCGTTGGTGGTAAATACTCAAATGAGTGGCATGTCGAGCACATGACTGATCCGCGCTCGGTCGTCCCCGAGAGTATCATGCCTGGTTACCCTTGGCTCAGTGAGCGCAGGATCGACGTCGGAAGAATTGGTGACAATCTCAAGGCGCTGCGGCTGGTCGGAGTGCCTTACACCGACGAACAAGTGGAAAACGCGTCCGCAGATTTGATCGCACAGACCGATCCTGACGGCGAGGGAGGAGATGCCCTCAAAGAGCGCTACGGAGAGAAAGTTTTGGTCGCTCAGTTCGATGGGAGGCGGGGCGAGCCGACCGAAATGGACGCGCTCGTCGCATACTTGCAGATGCTCGGAACGCTTGTAGATTTTACGAGTTTTGACGCGTCCGGTCCAAATCTTAGGTAAGGAGCGGGTTCGATGAGTTATGACACCGTGGCCACTATCTCGCAGGTGGCATCTTTGTTGCTCTTCGTAGCTCTGTTTTTCGCCGTTCTGGCGTACGTCTTCTGGCCTGGCAACCGCAGACGCTTCGAACAAGCCCAACGCAGCGCTTTGGGTCTCGAAAGCAGGGCAAATGGCAATAAGGCAATGGGCAATAAGAGGCGGTGATGAGCCAAAAAGAAATCGATGATGTCACCGGCGTCGAAACAACCGGTCACGAGTGGGATGGGGTTAAGGAACTGAATAAGCCTTTGCCGCGTTGGTGGTTGTGGACGTTCTATGCCACCGTCGTTTATGCAATCGTCATTTGGGTTCTTGAACCATCGTGGCCAACACTGAGCGGCTATACCAAAGGTGTGCTAGGCAATAGCGACCGGGCTGAAGTTCAGAAGCGAATAGCCGCTGCTGCTGCTGCACAGGCCGGCAATTTGGAGAAGATCTCAAATACGGAGCTGGCACAGATTTCGAAGGATCAGGATCTGCTCCAGTTTGCGATGGGCGCGGCAAAGACGCCTTTTGCCGAGAATTGCGCACCCTGTCACGGTCGCGGTGGGCAGGGAGGCATTGGCTACCCCAACCTTGCGGATGATGCCTGGATCTGGGGAGGGGACATAGAGGCAATCCACAAAACAATCCTCCACGGAATTCGTTGGACGCACGAAGACACGCGGATAAGCGACATGCCGCGCTATGGCATTGATGAACTGCTTCAAAGCAATGAGATCAATGATGTGGCTGAGTATGTATTGTCGCTTGGTGGCGGTGCGACGGACAAAGAGGCAGCCAAACGGGGACAGACGACGTTTGCAGAGCAGTGTGCGACTTGTCATGGTGAAGATGGCAAAGGCAACCGTGAACTCGGGGCTCCCAATCTGACGGACAAAACCTGGCTCTACGGTGACGACAAAAATGCTATTCTTACGAGCATCCGCACTGGCCGCGGCGGTAAAATGCCGAATTGGGATGATCGCCTGGATCCGGTCATCTTGAAATCTTTGGCCGTCTACGTGCATGGGCTTGGTGGCGGCGAATAACTTATTCGGCCAACTGTTGTCAGGCTCTCCTCTGGGGCCCCACTCTGGCCGACCTCTGGCCGTCCTCTGGCCGTCCTATGGCCCTCAAGTGCTCCGGGTGCGAGCTTGATTGGTTGGTGAGTTCGCAATGGCAGTTGTCGAGACGGAGCGAAAAGCTGACGACTTTATCATGCCCGGTGAGGCTGCACCCGGCATACCGACGGTCGATGTCAAAGCTGTCAATCGCAAGAAAACGCGGAATCTCTATGCTGCCCGCCAAAAAATCCATCCCAGACGGGCGCGGGGTACCTTTCGATCCTTGAAATGGATCGTAATGATCGTAACGCTCGGAATCTACTACGCCCTACCTTGGTTTCGCTGGTACCGCGGCGAGGGTTTGCCCGACCAGGCATTTCTGATCGATGTCGCAAACGGCAGGCTGTTCTTGGGGCCGATAGAGATCTGGCCGCAGGAACTATATTACGTGACCGGTCTTCTGGTACTTTCAGCACTTGGTTTGTTTCTGGCAACCTCCGTCGCGGGGCGCGTTTGGTGTGGCTACACCTGTCCCCAGACGGTGTGGGCCGATCTGATGGTGGCCGTCGAGCGGTTCTGGCAAGGCGACCGCAATGCGCGTATTCGGCTGGACAAAGAGTCCTGGACCGGATCAAAAATCTTCAAGAAGGGAATGACCCACGTTTCCTGGGCATTTATCGGGCTTTTTACCGGTGGTGCCTTAGTGTTCTATTTTCGTGACGCTCCGACATTGGCAGTCGAACTGGTGACTGGTACTGCTCCGGCGATCGCATATTTCTTCCTCGGAATATTTGCGTTCACCACCTATTTGCTTGGTGGGATCGCGCGCGAACAAGTGTGCATCTACATGTGCCCGTGGCCGAGAATTCAGGGTGCGATGACGGATCGCCATACGCTGTTGGTTAGCTATCGTTCCGAGCGCGGAGAACCGCGTGGACCCAAGCGCAAGTCCGAGGGTTGGGATAACCGCGGTGACTGTATTGATTGCAAGGCCTGCGTGGCCGTTTGCCCGACGGGCATAGATATCCGCGATGGATCGCAACTTGAGTGCATCCAATGTGCCCTATGCATCGATGCCTGCGACGAAATTATGGAGAAGATTGGACGACCACAAGGACTGATTGCCTACGATACGGTCGCGCGACAGGACGCCGTCTCAAAAGGCGAACACGAGCCGTTCAGGCTGGTGCGAACACGAACAGTACTGTACGCAGGGCTCATTCTGCTTGTTTGTGGGATCATGCTTGCCGCATTCGTCAATCGTTCGACACTCAGTGTGAATGTCCTGCCGGATCGAGCGGCAATGTTTGTACAACTGTCCGACGGGGGAGTGCGCAACGGCTACACGGTTAAGATACTCAACAAGCAACATGAGCCGCGGGATTTCACAGTGACGCTCGCTGGGCTTCCGGACGCCAAACTCCGCATACTCGGTCAGCCCGAGCCCAACGATACCACCGTTCGTGTCCCGACCGACAATCTGCGGGCGTTGCGCGCATTTGTAAGCATTCCGGCTATTGCCGCGTCGGAGTTGTCGTCAACGGCAGTGCCGTTCCGATTTGTCATAGTTGACGAAGTTTCCGGCACGAGCGTCGAGCGCTCATCGGTTTTCCGCAGTCCGCCCCGCTAGTGTCGCCACCAATATCGTATTGGAAATACGCTATGAGCAGAAGTTCATATCAGACTGGAGTTCTTCGCGGTCACCATGTGCTGATTGGCGTATCGATATTCTTCGGCATAATATTCGCGGTCAACGGCGTGTTTCTCTTCTATGCGCTGGCAACACATACAGGGCTAATTTCACAACAGCCCTACCGCAAAGGGCTAAACTACAATAAGCGGATCGCGGCCGAAGAGCGCCAGAAAACAGCAGGCTGGACCGATACTTTAGAGATTGACACTGAGCATGCCGAACTGAGGTTACTAATGGCAGATCGTTACGGCCGGCCTGTTTCGGGACTGGAAATTAAAGGTTTTATAGGGCGCCCTTCGACCGAGCAGCATGACGTCGCGTTGGATTTGGTCGAAACGGGCAAACATGGGACATACACTGCAGGACTGCAGCGGTTGGCTGACGGAAACTGGATGGTGCAACTTGAAGCCAGGCAACAGGCTGATAGCGGCACAGAAGTCGTCTACAGGACGAGGAAGCGGATATGGCTGAAGCGCTAATATCTTCTTCTGAAGAGGGTGTTGGGAACTACGCGGAACCGGAATACCGGCGCGTTGGTACGCCAGGAGCTGAATATCGCGACTGTCCGAACGGCGATCCGCTTCAATCGCAGAGTTTGACACTGACGATCGAGAACATGACCTGTGGTGCATGCATGCGCAAGGTCGAAGCCCGCCTGAACGACATCCCCGGGGTCCGCGATGTTCGTGCCAACTTGTCGGCAAAACGTGTTCTGTTGACACTGTCGTCTGCGGCGGTCACCGCGCAACAGCTTATTGACGTGTTAGCGGAAGCGGGCTTCAAGGCGGCCGAGCTGTCAGAAGCAATTTCCTCGCGCGATAAGGATCAAGAAAGACACTTGTTGCAACGCGTAGCCGTTGCCGGATTTGCCGCGGCAAACATCATGCTGTTGTCTGTCTCCATATGGTCCGGCGGAGGCGGAGACATGACTGCATCTGTCAAATCGCTCTTTCACTGGATCTCTGCGGTCATTGCGTTGCCCGTGGTTGTTTATGCGGGCCAGCCCTTCTATGCGTCTGCACTTACAGCGCTGAGATCTGGAAGGCTCAATATGGACGTTCCGATCTCATTGGGCGTTTTGTTGGCCACCAGCATGAGTCTCTATCAGACTACGCAAAGCAGTGAGCAAGTCTACTTTGATGCAGCCGTGACGCTCTTGTTCTTTCTGCTTATCGGCCGATTCCTCGATACCCGAATGCGCGCGCGGGCCCATGGTGCAGCTGCCAATCTCTTGAGTTTGCGCGCCACAGCCGCCAAGGTACTGCTTCCCGACGGTAGTGTTGAGACGATCGCGTCGCGGCGCCTGCAGCCGGGCATGAACGTGCTCGTGCCTGCGGGCGCGCGGATCGCCGTTGATGGTCGACTAGAGCAGGGCGAGAGCGCCGTCGACGAAAGTTTGATTACTGGAGAAAGTCTGCCTCGCAAAGCGGTAGCAGGCGACTGGGTCTATGCAGGCAGTATCAACATTGGCGGGCCCATTGTCGTGAAAGCGGTTGACACAGACGACAATACACTGCTCTCCGAAATCGGACGGTTGATGAGCGCTGCTGAGCAGAACCGCAGCCGCTACGTCCGCCTCGCTGATCGTGCTGCCGGTATCTATGCTCCCGCCGTACACATCTTAAGCCTCGCGACCTTCTGTGGTTGGATGCTTTTTGGGGCAACTTGGCAAATGGCACTAACAGCGGCCATTGCAACACTGATCATTACGTGTCCTTGTGCGCTAGCCTTGGCGGTACCGGTTGTGCAGGTGGCGGCCACGAGTCGGTTGTTTGCGAAAGGAATTTTGGTCAAAGCTGCCGATGGCCTCGAGCGCATGGCCGAGATTGACACGGTCGTCTTTGACAAGACCGGAACGCTGACCTCCGGGATCCCGCAGTTGCTCGACATTCGATATGGTGATGAGACGGATCTGCAAATGGCTGCATCACTTGCAGTCAATAGCAACCATCCTTATGCAAAGGCCTTGGTTGCCGCTGCCCGCAAGCGCAATTTGTCCTTCGACGTCGTATACCAGACTACAGAGATTGCAGGTCTTGGTTTGAAGAGCGAGGTGGCGGGTGGTGAAATCCGGCTAGGTTCCGCGACGTGGTGTGGGGCACCGCATGAGCTCGACGAAACGGACGCAGCAATTTGGATGTCTGCTCCCGGCAAGTCCCCAGCTGCATTTACGTTCAGCGAGACCCTGCGAACCGACGCGGCGGCAAGCATCCGCCAGTTGTCTGAGGTTGGCTTAGATGTCCAAGTGCTTTCCGGCGATCGGGTTGAAGCGGTCGTCGACGTCGCAGCAGACCTAGGTATCCAAACGTGGCGAGCACGCCAGACTCCGGCCGACAAGATCGAATACTTGGAAGCGCTGAAAAGCGAAGGCCGCTCGGTTTTGATGATCGGCGACGGTCTCAATGATGCACCTGCATTGGCGGCAGCCAGCGCGTCGTTGTCTCCGGCGACTGCCGCTGACATTAGCCAAACTGCGGCAGACGCAATATTCCAAGGTGAAAAGCTTGGAGCCGTCGTCGAAACCCTGGCGGTTGCGCAAGCCTCGCGCCGTATGGCGCTGCAGAATTTCGCAATTGCGCTGGGATATAATGCCGTCTTTGTGCCGTTGGCGATGTTGGGACTTGTCACCCCGCTCTTAGCTGCAATCGCGATGTCGGCATCATCTATCGGGGTGACTGCGAACGCACTCCGTTTGCGCAGTCGCAAACTGGAGGTTACAGGCCCATGACTGCGTTAGCGTGGCTTATTCCGGCTGCTCTGGCACTGGGTCTGTTGGGCCTAGCCGCTTTTTTGTGGGCACTCAACTCCGGCCAATTCGATGACTTGGAAGGCGCATCGTGGCGCGCTCTGGAAGACCACCCACCGAAGGAAGAAACTTCTCGCAAGCGTGGCGACGACTGTGTCGAAGATTAGTGATTATCACGAAACACGATGAGATCACGGAATGCGTGCCAACTGGCATGTCCAAGTAGCGGAAACGCAACAATCAGCCCGACAAAACTGGTAATCAATCCGCCTGCGGTGATCACGGCAATGAGCGCGGCCCACAGTGCCATTGGCCGCAAGTTTTTCACCACGGTCTCAACACTAACGTAGATTGCGGTGATCGCGTCGATGCGGCGGGTCAGTAAAAGAGGAACCGAGACGACAGATATTGAAAAAGCGATGACGGCCAGGGCTGCCCCGATCAATGTGCCGATAATAAGAAGTGCCAGACCATGGGGCTCGAAAAGCAGTGTGTTCATAAACTTGCTGGCTGGAGGAAATGTCGAGCTACCACCAAAAAAAAGCATGAACAGCAGCAGCGCCATCTGAAGCCAGACAAAATAGAAGAATGCGAGAATCGCACCCAAAAAGCCCAACTGGCCCTGAGCCTTAGCACCGACCTGGAAGATGTCGGCAAAAGATACGGGCTCTTCCTTTTCAATGCGGCGGCTCACATCGTAAAGGCCAACTGCAATGGCAGGGCCTACTAACATGAACCCTCCGGCAAGTGCCAGTATGATTGACTGCATTCCGGCGTGAGACATCCCAATGAACATCAAGACAGCCAACAGTGCGAAGACTGCACCGTAGGCGAGGCTGACGTGCGGGTGTGTCCACAAGTCTGCCCACCCCGCGCGGAGCCAATCCCACGGCGCGTCCAGGGAGACCGCGCGTATGGCGATCCCTTCGACAATTTCCGTTTCTGAGGCCTGAGCAATTGTCGTCGACACGTTGTGTGTCCTCTGATTAGCGCTTGCGCTTGAGCATTTGGGCGGCTTGGCTCCTCAAGCAACTTTTACACTGAGTGGCTGAAGGATTTGCCACTTTGATTTGAATCAAGCAGCTCGGCCAGCCAGCAAATGCGCGCGGCTCGTGGCGATCTGGAGCAAATGAGCTCTCAAGGGGCCAGCGGCGCGGTTCAGTTGAGTAGTTGTGGCAACCAAAGAACGATTCCTGGAAACGCCAGGAAAAGGCCAACTGTAGCTGCATCGGCGAGAAAGAACGGGAAAATGCCCTTGAAGACATCGCTCAGCGGTATGTCGGGTCTCACGGCAGATACAACATAACAGTTCAGACCCACAGGCGGTGTGATCAGGCACACCTCGCACATCTTGACCACGATGATGCCAAACCAAATTGGATCATAGCCCAGCGCGAGAACCGCCGGGTAGACGACCGGCAGGGTGAGAAGCAACATTCCGATCGCATCCATGAACATGCCGAGTACAGCGTAGCCTAACAGAATCATGATCATGATGACGACGGGTGGAAATGGGAGCGAAACGATCCATTGCGCAAAGGCCTCTGGTAATCCTGCGAAACCGAGAAATCGCACAAAGATCAGGACCCCCCAGATGAGGGCGAAGATCATAACGGTCAGTTTCGCGGTTTCCATCAAGGCGTCCTGCAGTGCGTTCCATCGCATGCCTCGAGCGAGTGCGATCACAAGAACGACAAAAGCGCCCAATGCGCCGGCCTCGGTTGGAGTTGCCCAACCCGCTGCCATGGCCGAGAAAATGATGGCGACGACTGCGAAGATCGGTAGCGTTCCGGGGAGCGTCTTTAATCGGGTCGCCAGCGGCGGAGATGCGATGGCCGGACCGAGCTCCGGTTTCAGTGTGCATTGGCCTATGATTAGCAATGCGTAAACGAGCGCGGAGACAACGCCAGGAAGAAATCCGGCTAGGATCAGCGTTCCCACGGACTCCTCAACAATAATAGCGTAGATGACCAGTATGGCGCTGGGCGGGATGAGCGAAGCCAACGTGCCACCGGCCGCGACGACACCGGCCGCCAGCTTGCGATCGTAGCCGTTCTCCAACATGTGCGGGATTGCGACTCGGCTGAAAACAGCGGCCGTGGCCGTGCTAGCGCCGGATACTGCAGCAAATCCTGCGGTAGCAAAGACGCTGGCCACAGCCAGCCCACCAGGTACCCAACCGACCCAGGCCCGCGCCGCGTCGAAGAGGTCGTGCGTGAGGCCGGCGTGATAAGCGATAAATCCGATGAGAATGAACATCGGGAGAACGCTCAGCACGTAGTTGACTGACTTTGAGTGGGGGATAGTGCCAACAATACCCGCACCGGCATCCCAACCTATAAGTGCGACCATGCCGATTAGTCCGGCAAGCGCTGCTGCGGCGTAGACGCGAACGCCCATAAAAACAGCAAGCAGAAGCCCAGCCGTAACGGCAATACCCATACCAAGTTCACTCATCGGGGGACCTCATCAGGACGGCGTCCAGCGATCTCAACCTTTTCATCTTCACCTGCGAGACCTGCATCGATTTCGTGCTGGGCTTGCTCATCGACAGTTTCGATGTGCGGCACGGCTAGGGGGGGAGCTTCGGGATTGATGAGCAGGCGGGTAAACCCTATGAGTTGGATCAAGAGACGAACCAACAGGACTCCAAAAGCGAATGGCACAAGCAGTTTGGACGGCCAAATCGGGAGATTGATATCGATCGTGCTATCGCCTATTTCCCAAGCGCGCAGGAAGTGGGTATAGGCATAGTACGCGAGGACGGCTACAACGAACATGGCTGTCAGCGTCCCGGCGATTTCTAGCGTATACAGCCAGCGTCCTTTGAGGCGACCTAGGATAAGCTCCATTCGGACATGACCACCGAGGCGCTGGGTGTAAGAGATTGCTACGAACGCGAAGACTGTCATAGTCATCTCGATGATATCGACATATCCCGGCACCGGCGTTCCCAGGAGTTTTCGACCGAACACCTGAAACGTGCCCACCAGCATGATCGCTAAAATAACTATTGCGGCCATAAAATTGAGTAGTTTTTCGAATTCAAAGAACATCTCATCGGTTCGTTTGAGCATGCGTGCTCCGGGAGATAATTCTTTGGAAGCGCTGGCTGGGTTGATATTCATTTAGCCGATCAGTTCGTAATTTGAATGTAAGAAACCGGGCACGGAACACGTCTATGCGGTTCCGTGCCTTGTTGCCTTTTCACTTGGTTGGCTTAGTTGACACCCGCCGTCTTGAGAACAAGATCAAGAAGTTCCTGCGCCGGGAGTTTGCCCTGGTTGTCCTTAACCCATTTTTCCCAAACGGGTCGGCCGGCAATTTTTCGGAATTCGGCCATCTGCTCATCGGGGATCGTGACCATCGCGATCTTTCCGCCTTCGCTCCATTTCTTTTCGTTGACTTTGTCTTTTTCGGCGTAGGATGCCTCGATGGCGGCGTAGGCGCCGTCTTTCAGACTATCGAGCAATGTTTTGTATTGGTCAGGTAGTTTGGCATAGGCGGCTGCATTGAAGACGGTTGGGCAAACTACCGTACCCAGCTTCATATTGGTTGTTACCCAATCCGCGACTTCATCTAACTTGAAAGCTGCGAACGTGTAGCTGTAGGGGAAACCAATGGCGTCCACCGTACCACGCTGGAGCGCCGTATAGGTCTCGGAAGCTGGCATGGTTGAGGGTGTTGCACCGATCAATCGAGCAGCCTGGCCCATGCCTCCCAGTGCACGCAGGCGCTTGCCTTTGAAGTCAGATACAGACTTTGGCGGCTGTCCTCGGCCCATGTATTCAAAAAGAGGCAGGATATTGGACATGTAAAGTACAGCGTTCCACTTTGCCAGCGCCTCCTTGGCGGCGGGATGGGCAAAGACGGCATCGTGGACTTTGCGTTGGGCGTCGAAGTTGCCGACGGGCAAGAAAGGCAGATCGAGAACGTTGAGTGCCGCGTTTTTGCCCGGATGATAGGCTGCGCAGAAAAATGCTGCCTCGAATGCTCCAAGGCTGATGCCGTCGAGGTTTTCCTTACTCTTTGAGAGTTGCTCGCCATAAAAGATTCGAAGATTAAACTTGCCGCCGGTTTGTTTCTTGAGCTCGGAAACGACGTGTTCGATACCTTCGGTAAAGGCGCGGCGCTTACCCCAAACGGACAGTTTCCAGTTGATCGCAGGGCCTTCGACGGTTTGGGCCATGGCATTGGGGATTGATCCGAACTGCCAGCTCAGAGTGGCCGCAGCCAAGGCTAGAAGACCCGTGGTGGTTCTTGTTCTTTTCATGTGACTTATTCCTCCCTGTTCCTGTCTGGATTTGCCCACAAAATCTCAATGGTCGTCGACAAATGCCTTCGGAACCTGGAGCTTAGCGCTGTTTTCCCGGCTCCGTCGAGGCTCTCGAGGTTTTCTTGTGCGATTGTCGCTATCTGGGGCCACGCGTGGGGCCTGCGATGCGTCGGTGGAATCGCAAGGTCACAGATTGCCGGGTAATGGTAGTGTGAGAGGGTCATGGGGGCGATTGGGGGGCAACCGAGAAGCATTGCCCGGACCAAGTTGAAATGCGACAGGAGTTTCGCAGAACGACCGTCATGGCGTCGCTTCTCTGTCGTCGATCAGTCTTTAGATTTCTCGTTTAGCCTATGGCCAGTCGAAGTCGGATGCCAGTTTACTGCTGATGTAGTCAGTAAAATCACTGATGGCTCGGTCAAGTTGGGTTTAATCTGACGGCTGATGATTCTGCGACGGCGAGGAACTGGCAATGATGGCTATAGAACTGGTTGATTTTCTTCACCGTTCATCGATCAGCAATTATGAGAGATTATGAGAGATTATGAGAGATTATGAGAGTTTCTTGGAATTCCTGCTGTCAAAGGTAATGGTCCGCCCAGTGCAACGCCTCATCAACGAAAAATGGTATTGTCTCAAGTGCGTTTCCGGAGCGAGGTTGGCTTTTGGCCGCACTAGTGTCACGTTGCATGGGCCTTCCCTCATCGCGTTTGTTGATACTGTGCTCTTTATGGTCAGGAATGGCGGTGCGCAGCTCTACAAGCAATGGTATCGAAACAGGTAGTGTGCAGGCCAATCCGTGGTTCAACTGCGACCAATCGTGCTGACACTGGGGCTCGTGCTGTGTGCGATCGCGACCACTATGGTGTTGCCCGCGATCGTTGACATAACGGATGGCCAGCCCGGATGGCGAGTGTTTCTAGCCTCGGCTGTATTCACATTTTTCATCGGTGGTTTGATGCTGCTCTTTGCCTATAGCGATGAGCCGATGAATTTGGGGCTGAAAGAAGGGTTCGTTCTGACGACAATTACCTGGGTGTTCGTTGCGGCTTTTTCCGCTGTCCCGTTCGTCGGATTGGGTTTGCCGTACACGGATGCCTTTTTTGAATCGATGTCGGGATTGACGACGACGGGATCGACCGTCTTGGTTAAGCTGGATGTTTTGCCGCGTGGTATCCTACTTTGGCGATCGCTGCTGCAGGGACTTGGCGGACTAGGGATTGTCGTCACGGCATTGATCATGCTGCCGTTTCTCAGAGTTGGAGGTATGCAGCTTTTTAAGACAGAAAGTTCCGATCGCTCTGAAAAGGTCTTGCCGCGTGCACTTGAATTGGTAATCGCAACAGCTTCGATCTATGGGGGACTGATTGTTGCTTGCGTCGCTGCCTATCTCGCCTTCGGAATGACACCGTTTGATGCCATCTGCCACGCTTTAACGACGGTTGCGACTGCAGGATTCTCCACCCACGATCAGAGCTTCGGATTCTTTCAATCGGCTCCGCTGCAGTGGGTATGCATCATCTTTATGATCTTGGGCGCCCTTCCGTTTGTCGTTTTCATTAGGATGCTGCGAGGAGAGCCTTCCGCGCTATGGCGAGATGCCCAAGTGCGAGGGTTCGTGTTCTTCCTGTTGGCCATCTGCGCGATCGTGGCACTTTGGCTGAGCATGGCCCGCAATTTACCTTTCGCAGAGGCTGCGCGGATGGCGGCCTTCAATGTGACTTCGATATTGACCACCACCGGATATTCGGCTGGTGACTACACAAGTTGGGGCTCTTTTGCGGTTGGTCTCTTCTTTCTTTTGATGTTTATCGGAGGCTGTTCAGGTTCGACGTGCGGCGGCATCAAGGTCTACCGTTTGCAGGTCGCCGGAATGCTCACGCGTGGTCATTTTCTACATCTAATGAGCCCCAACCGCGTCACGACATTGACGTACAACCGCCGACGTTTGCCGGACGACGTGCCGTTTTCCGTGGTAGCATTTCTTGCGATATACATGACGACGGTTGGTTTGTTTACTGTGATCTTAAGTGCGCTGGGATTGGACCTGACCACGTCATTGTCCGCTGCGGCAAGTGCGGTCGGCAATGTTGGCCCGGGGCTGGGCGACATCATAGGTCCGGCGGGCAACTATTCGAGTTTGCCAGCCACTGCAAAGTGGATTCTAGCGTTTGCGATGTTGCTTGGTCGGCTTGAACTATTTACCGTGCTCGTTCTACTTCGGCCGGAGTTTTGGCGTGGCTAAACGAAGACGTCTCGCCTAACGCGGTAGTAAATTGCCACCGCTCTCAGTCCGCCGCTCTCAGTCCTGCCTTCTTGGGCCACGGCTCTCGCTCCACCTGGCGCATCCGTCGAGGCGAGCCGCTTCTACTCGGAAATTTCGATCCTCAACGGACGATATCACCCCGACAAGTTACGTCCAGCGCGTCAAGTCTCAAGATTCGTGTCCTTGAATTCGGGTCCTACGATCGCGCATATGGAAAACACGTTTCGCGCGCCAGATCGAGTGCGGTCTGAACAGAAAGGGTTTCGATCGCTTGGTTGTAGTCGGCGTAAGGGTCGCAGTTTTCGTATCCAACGATTATTGGCCGGAGCGTGCGTTCGTTGACGCCTTCCGGCGGCAGCATGGCTGTCACCAACGCTTTTCCATCTGGATCCCGGAGTGTCAAGAACCGTGGCATGACGCGCTGGATATGTGCCTTAAGTCCAATATTCTGTTCGAAAATGGCTGCGTTTTTGGGGGGGGTGTAGCTTTCTGATGCCTCTTGAAGAGCCTGCTTAAAGTAGCGTTCAACGGCGTGTTTCATGTCCTGAGACTCGCGTGCCGCTTCTCCCTCCGTTTCAATTCGGAACCACGTGTAAGGTGCTGCATCACAAACGAATTGCATTCTCCCACTCCCTTGAAAAGCCACACGATTAGATTGCATCAGAGTATTGTGGCCTCACGACAAAATCATGTCCCAGTGGATCACCATTCTCCGGCTCGCTTCCAGGCGTGCGCGAAACGCGCTTCACTATTATCTGTCAGTTTTTGTCGACGTCTCGCCGGTGGGAACGCTATAGGTCGGTGAGTGGATCAACGAGTGGCGGAATACCGATGAAGCAAGCAGGTTTTAAGCGCTATGGAGACCCGGAAGTTGCGACGGACGGGACATCGACGTCGCCAACTTTGAACGGTTCGCTGGAGCAACCGCCTGATGACCATTCGATTTCTCATCCGTTGTTTGCCACTTATCCCACAACTGTGAAGGCTAAAAAGTTGCGCAAGAGATTGGTGCGCAACGTACGTGCGGCGCTCGACGACTACGCCATGACAGCAACCAGTCAGAAATGGCTCGTATGCGTATCTGGCGGCAAAGATTCCCATGCTCTCCTGAGTTTGCTGCATGATCTGAAGTGGCGCGGTCTACTGGCCGTGGAACTACTCGCCTGCAACTTGGATCAGGGTCAGCCAGGTTTTCCAAAGACCGTTCTTCCTGACTACTTTGACAACCTGGGGATCAGTTACCACGTCGAGCATCAAAACACATATTCGATCGTAACTGACAAAGTGCCCGCGCATCGTACGTACTGTGCACTTTGCTCACGCCTGAGGCGGGGCATATTATATCGCGTAGCGCGCGAGCAGCAATGCGATGCGATTGTGCTGGGTCACCATAGCGATGACATATTGGAAACGTTCTTTTTGAACCTCTTTCACGGTGGTCGGCTCGCGAGCATGCCTCCGAAGCTGGTAAACGAAGACGGTGATTTATTGGTTCTGCGTCCTCTTGCCTACTGTGACGAAGGTGATGTTGCTCAGTTTGCAAAATACATGAATTTCCCAATCATACCCTGCGATCTGTGTGGATCACAGGATGGTTTGCGTCGTCAGGCCGTCAAGGCGATGCTGGCGGAATGGGAAGCCACTGCGCCGGGCCGCAAACGTGTTATGTTGAAGGCGTTGTCAAATACGCGGCCATCCCATCTTCTCGACCGGTCACTGTTCGACTTTGCCAATTTGTCTCCCGGCGTCGTTGAAAGATCACGGGTAGGCGAGCCGGTCATATGTCCGGACTGACCAAGATTTGCCAGGTTGGGGTCTAAACCGATCGTGCGGTTTTCGAACGTCTCGTGCTCGGCCGGAACACATCTGGCCGCTAGCGCATGATGTTGAAATATCTTAACGGGCACAAACGATTTAGCATTCAAGGCATTTTTTCCGTTTCTGGAAGCGGTGTTCGAGTTGGCGGCCGACCATGCAATCCGACCGACCGCGCGACGTTGCCGCAGGAAGCAAGAGCGAACAATCCAACCATATGTTTTAAAATGCTTTTTTGGGCGACCTCCGCCGCAATTTGTTCGAAGCAGGGGACGTAGTATGATGGTTTGTTGACGGTTGCGGAAAGCTTTTTGACGCACAACAGAAGGAAATTTTTGTCCCGCGCCCACCGTGGCCTTTTGCGATTGCGCCCGGATGTTATCAATGTCGGACGACATCAGTCAGGACGTGATTGCTGCTCGATGGTGCTACGGTCGATGCTGTCAGCGCGGCGCGAGACATATCAGAGAAGCATTGAGCAGCTGTGTTGCGGAACGCACCGTGAGGCCAGATTTACTTATCAAGAAACTCTCAATCGATATGGGGCGCGTGTCATGGCCGTTCGCGAAGAAACGCAATGACACCGCGTTTAAATCTTGGATCACCGACGGCCTTCATGTGATCCCGGTTAGCGATTTCTAAACCCACGGCACCAGGAATCAGATCCGCAAGAGCCTGTGCCGAACCACCGATAACGTCGTCGCTTCCGACGGCGACGAGAACAGGGCAACTTATCTTGGCGACGTCTTCAGCGCTGAGTGGTTCGCGGCTCGAGCGAATGCATGCAGCCAGAGCTTTCAAGTCGCCTCCGGTTTGTTCTGCAAACGCGCGAAATGTGCGAGCTGTCGGGTTTGTGACGTCTTCGATTGTTGGCGCCTCAAGGGCTGTCGCGATGGGGCCGGTCCCTGCCATACCGCGCACCATGTTGTAACCGAGCCCTCCAAACACGGCGCTGCGCACGCGCTCAGGGTGTGCGAGGGCAAGAAATGCTGCGATACGGGCGCCCATGGAATAACCCATGATGTCAGCGCTCGGTAACTTTAGATGGTCCAACAATCGGCAGACATCTTTGGACATGATTCGTGCCCCGTATGCTGCAGTGTCGTGGAACTTGGTACTTGCTCCGTGGCCGCGGTTGTCCATTGCGATGACGCGGTACCCGGCTTCAGTCAAATGGCGAACCCATCCGGGTTGGACCCAATTGACGTTTGCGTTCGATGCAAAGCCGTGTAGGAGCACAATTGGCACGCCGGCACCCCGATCGATGTAGGCGATGTGTGCATCGTCAGATTCGAATGTCAGCACATCGCTCTCCGTCTCAAGAGTGAAGGAACAGGCACATCGTGCGACGTCTCAGCCTACCACCAGATCCTCCAATCTACTATCAATTGTGCGGTGCACCGGCTACTGTCGATGGACGTTGGCGACGGGTGATCGGGCAAAGGGTAGGGCCTGACACAGAATATTGCCTGACAGAGATGCGCTCGATTTGGCAACACATTCTGCGCCACAGTGTGGATTTGCATCAGGTTTGCATCAGTTCAGGAATGTCGCCATGGCCGATACAATCGTACCGCATTTCGCCAATGATGCTGGCGTGGAAAAAATCATCATAGGTGTGAGAGAATTTAAGTGTATGGGCGCGCGTCCACCCCATGATCATCCCCACGTTTACCTCGACATGGGAACTGATTTACAGATCCTTTGCCCATATTGCTCAACGCTTTTTGTTTACGATGCGCGGCTTACACCTGCGCAGTCTGAGCCCGCAGACTGTTTGGTGCGCGAAAATCCGGAGCGCGCTTGACTGATTCTGGCTGCGACACTCTTCCGGTCTTGATAGCGGGTGGCGGCATTGCTGGCCTCACGCTTGCCCTAACTCTGGCCAAACACGGTCGGCGGGCGATCGTTCTAGAAGCACGTCCGAGGTGGAGTGAAGCAGGAGCGGGAATTCAGCTCGGTCCGAACGCAACAAGGATCCTTGGAAGGCTCGGGGTTGCGAGCCGACTTGCACGCTATGCCGTTACACCCGACGCCATCACGATAATGGAAGCGCACGAAGGCGCGACACTGATCCGCCTGCCTCTCGGACTCGACATCGCACAACGTTACGCGGCTCCCTATTGGGTGACACATCGCGCGGATCTGCTGCACGCGCTGCTGAATGCCAGTCGGGAGGAGACGCTTATCTCTTTGAAGGCCGGCTTCCGTGTCGAAAGCATATCGACAACGGATTCTAACGTCACGGCGGTTTCCTCGTCGTCCGAGCGCGCAGTTGGCACGGTGCTGGTCGGGGCGGACGGCATCTGGTCGCGGCTCTGCCGTTTCGTCCAACCCGATGCTCGGCGGGCCTATTCGGGCTTGGTCGCGGCCCGTGCAATCGTGCCTATAGGCGCAGTACCGGATGCAATCAATCGCCGAGGCACTTCTGTATGGTTGGCGCCGCGTGTGCATCTTGTGAGTTATCCTGTACATGCCGGAAATTCGATTGCAGTAGTTGCGGTCCTCCCTGCCCAGGAGCCGACTGCAGGATGGCGGAATGCGATAGACCAAGAGGACTTGAAGCAAAGGATTGGTCGGGTCTGTCGACCACTAAGAGCCCTGTTGGCTCTTCAGTCAGATTGGAGGCAATGGGGGCTCTATGATCCGACGCCTCTGAGGCAGTGGTCGCGCGGGGCAACAATCCTTATAGGCGATGCTGCGCACCCAATCTTGCCCTTTCTCGCCCAGGGTGGGGCCATGGCCATTGAGGACGCCTATGTATTAGGGCACATGTTGGTTCAACAGAGCGGACCGCTCGCGCAGACGCTGGAGAAGTTTGAACGCGAGAGGCGACCACGCGTGGCCAAAGTGCAGCGGGCATCGCGGGAAAATGGCCGCGTCTACCACCTCGGAGGTGTCGCTGCGAGCGCGCGCAACTTCGCTCTCAGAAGGCTGCCTGCGGAATGGGCGATGCGCCGTTATGACTGGATATACAACTGGCAGTGGGGGCCGGACGATGCACAGCAGCATTGATCCGTACTGGCAGAGGAAGATGCGAGTCTTGTGAAAAGTGTCAGGATTGCGCACATAGTTGCCGGAACTACGACCGTCTAACAGGCGCGTTTGAGAAGAGGTGCAATGTCATGAAACGGTCAGCTCTCAACGACATCCTCCGCTCTGGTGACTCATTTGTCCGATCGTTCGGTTACGCCCTTCCGCCATTTGCCAATTGGACGCCTGCAGACTTTGCTTTGGAGCCGCAGATAACGCAGTATATCGTTGGGCGCGGTCTCGGCTGGGATGTGACAGATTATGGGCAGGGCAGATTTGATGAGTTGGGACTGTTTCTGTTCACAGTGCGCAATGGTCGGGCGGCCGATCTGGATGCGGGCCGAGGCATGCTTTATGCAGAAAAGATAATGATTTCGCGTCGCGATCAATTATCTCCGATGCATCGCCACAACATCAAGGCCGAGGATATCATTAACCGTGGCGGGGGTGATCTGGTCATCGAGTTGTTCGCAAGCTGCAAGGACGGTTCGATCGATGACACACAAGACGTGACAGTGAACTGTGACGGTCGCCGCCGCACCGTTTCGCCCGGCGGTAAGATCAGGCTCAAGCCCGGCGAGAGTGTGACTTTGTTGCCGGGCGTCTGGCATGCATTTTGGGCGGAGCGTTCGGACGTCTTGATCGGCGAAGTGTCAACGGTCAATGACGATGTGACAGACAATGTCTTTCGCGAGCCAGTGGGCCGTTTTGCATCGATTCAAGAAGACGCCGAGCCATGGCGACTTCTCGTCTCGGATTACGGGACGTTCCCTGATGCTTGCTGACGACGGCAAGCGAGCCGCACCTCAACCTCATTCACGTTATCGACGTTAACGTCATCCAATTTCGGCCAAGTACGGAAACGGGTCCGGCAGAGCAGTGGTGTCTGAATGAGAGACAACGCGTACAAAAAAAACCGCCCGCATTTGCATGCGGGCGGTTGTGGTTGATCATAGACTGTTTCGTGCAGAGGGGGATCTCTTAACCGGCGTCAGCTGATCCATTCAGTGCCTCTCAGAGGACCGTTGATCAAATACGTCGGTATCATCACTACTTCGTAGACCTGGCAACGACCTACTCTCCCGCGTCTTAAGACGAAGTACCATCGGCGCTGGGGCGTTTCACGGCCGAGTTCGGTATGGGATCGGGTGCAGCCACCCCGCCATAATCACCAGGTCGACGAAGCAGTGAAGAAGTTTTGTTCGCTCACGCTGCTATCCCTCGCTTGCGCTCGGGCAGCTCCGCGCGGGCGCGCCAATGGCGCGGGCCGCTTGCGGCCTTGGGCTCGGAACACAACATGCATTCCGCCCAAACATGAACAAACAATTTTCTGGTCTTATACATTGGCTTGGTTTCCAACACCGATCACCAACGCACCAGGCCTTCTTTCGAGGGTCGGAACGTTGGCCCGCCTCGCCGGAGCCCGCGTGCATTTCGTGAGAAATGCGCGCCTGGGCGCGAGGCAGTTAGATCAGCATTGCTTAATGAGAGCGTTCAAGCCGATCGAGCTATTAGTACCGGTAAGCTACACACATTGCTGCGCTTCCACACCCGGCCTATCAACGTGGTGGTCTTCCACGGCTCTCAGGGAGACCTTGTTTCGAGGTGGGTTTCCCGCTTAGATGCCTTCAGCGGTTATCCCGTCCGCACGTAGCTACCCTGCAATGCGGCTGGCGCCACAACAGGTCCACCAGAGGTGCGTCCATCCCGGTCCTCTCGTACTAAGGACAGATCCTCTCAAGTCTCCAACACCCACGGCAGATAGGGACCGAACTGTCTCACGACGTTCTGAACCCAGCTCACGTACCACTTTAAACGGCGAACAGCCGTACCCTTGGGACCTGCTCCAGCCCCAGGATGTGATGAGCCGACATCGAGGTGCCAAACG
>JBPCWA010000320.1:0-8799 GCA_051009975.1 Hyphomicrobiaceae bacterium | reverse complement strand
GATCTACATCGACGGTTCCGAATACGCCGAAACCAAAATATCGATCACGACCGGAAAGTCACACTCGATTCTTTGGCACCTGCCGCGGGATAGCTCCATCGATCTAAATGTCTACGACAAAAAAGTGCCTGCATTTGTTAAGCGTTCCTACGACAAAACGATCGTTGCAACGTACGATCCAACAGGCTTGTCGACAAGCGCCGCTATGCTAGCCGATCGCTCAGGCGCCATCGACGCAACCGTTCGCGATCGTATGGTACGGCAGAAGACAATCTGCACTGACAGCATCAAAGATGACGCTGCAGAGCATCGCTCGATCGATCGTCACGGCGACGACGGCTGCGCCGTTGGACGGACACGTCGTGTCTGGGGTGCCTATGCGCAGCGACGCATGGACTATGATGGTTCCAACACCACGTTCGACTTTGAAAACCGCGTTCGTGCCGGCGTTATCGGCGTTGACTGGATGTTGAGGGATAGCATTACAGTCGGCGGTTTGGTCGGTTACAACAACGAACGCGTAAACGCGGACTCTAGCCGATGGGCGCCTACAAGTGATCTCGACGCTGAAGGCGCATTCGGGGGTGTCTATGGACGCTTTGATCATGGTCGGATGTTTGCATCATTGTCCCTCCTCGGTGGTTTCGTGAACTACGATGGATCGCGCTTCGTCAATGATAATTATGCCCAAGATTGGCGAGGAAATTACACTGGCGAAGCTTGGCGTCGGTCGGACTTTGATAGCTTGTGGGGTAGCATCGGAGGCTCAATCGGCGGAAATATTGGGCTAATGCGCGGTCTTTCATTGATGCCAAATATTGGCGGCAGATTTGCCTGGGAGAGCATTGATGGGTACCGTGAAGAAGGCGGATGGTCCTACAGCAATGCCCAAGTTGACGACCGTTCGATCGGCGTTTGGGAGGGTTTTGCTGAACTCGCAGCCAGCGTCTCTCTTGGCCGTGGTGCGGCTTTAACCGGACGCGGCGGTTACCTCGCGCGTCAAACGACCGGAGATAACACGGTCGACGTCAAACTGCTCGGTATGTCACGGTCGATCTCCTCGGCCGCTGACGAGCCGACGGGCTTTTATGCCGGTGGCGATGTGACGTTCGATCCATGGAAAGGTTTCAGCTTCAAGGCAGGGGGGCAGGCCTTCTTTGGAGACGACAATCTTGATGGCTATGAGGCTAACGCAAAGCTTGGTATTAAGTTCTAAGAACAATCCGCCAACCAGGTAATAGCCTTACCTGGTTGGCGGTTTCGTTTATCAGTAGCGTCGCAGCTTAGTTTGCAATCCTCTGTTGGTTTCTTTCGTACAAATCATTTGTGAACTACCAACACCATTTTAGTAATTCGTGTTCTATATAGGGCTTGCCGTTCTCATCACAAATTGATCGGATCCTCGAGGCCGTAGCAGTCACTGCGTCGTCCATCTGCAGTAGCCAGGCGGAATGCCGACGGGTCATTTGGCCGTCTACTTCGAGGTTTACGATGACGATTGTCCGTAAGTGATAGCCACCGCGAGCGATGTAGCGAGCGTGTAGAGACAGGCTTTCTGGATGGTCTCTTGAACTAAGCCGTGACTGGATTAGGCAAGACCCTTCGGTGCCAGATTTCCAATAGAATTTTCTGCTTGTTGACGGTGGGCTCTGCGTCCAGTTCGCGCCGTCGGAGGCAGGGGGGTGTCAAATTGATAGCCAGGCTCGGATTGTTGTCGTTGCCATGTGTCTAGCATCTCTCGCCAGGCCGCAGTCAAGGTCCTGGGCTCTGGCATGTCATCTTGCACTTCGAGGTGCAGCTTGCGCAAGTTGTAGCAAGGAACACCGGCAAACATATGATGCTCAACATGCCAGTTCATATGCCAATAGAGAAATTCCAAGAGCGGATTGAGTTTCATAGAGCGCACACTCTTGCGAAAATCCGTTGTATTCTCACGTAGTCCGCAGTGCTGCGGCAGGGAAACGAAGTAACTCAGCCAATTGGCGATGTAGCTGGGAAGGGTCAACACGAGCGGTAGGACCCAGAGGTTGGTGATCGCGGCAATCACGATGATGGAACCGTGAAAGATGAGGAGCAAACGGGACCACCACATCGATTTACGATGCTCGGCCGGTTGGTCAGCACGGAGCGCTTGGAGCCATTCATTGAACGGAACCTTTTCGGAGCCGGTCTTCCCCAAGGCATCTAGCATCGTAATCCAGACTGTTGAAATAAAACCGCCTTTTCCAAACGTGCGTCCGGGTTGGGTGAGCAAGTTTATGGTGAACATCTGAAGCAGGAAAGTTTTCCCAACTTTGGGATGGAGCGGTAACAGCACCTCGCGATCACCGTCCGGATGTAACGTGTAGCGATGGTGATAGGTGTGGCTGCAAGCGTAGTCAAAAGGGTTCCACCAGCTGATCAGGCTAAAAAGGTACAGAAATATTTTGTTGAGCCAATCGGTGCGAAACACCGTTCCGTGGCCCAATTCGTGCGTCGCTGTACCTCTAAAGAATGATCCGACGGTCCCATGTACAAAAAGCGCCACCAGAAAAGCAGGCCAGATTGCTTTCAACCAGAAATAGCAAACCAAGGCGCCGGTCATGAGGAAAAGGGCCAAGTGGCCGCCCGCCTGCATTGCTCCTTTCAGATCGCTGCGTCTGGAAAATTCCCGAAATTTGGCGGGATCCAAGCGTGAACGATACCACTGGATCTGCAGTGTGTCGCGAACCTCGCTCAAAGGGGGGCGTTCAGTATCGCTCATTGCTTGCGTCATACGGCTTATGGTCTGCGGATTGCGAGCTGCGCATTGCTGTTAGCGCCTGATGGTTCATGGTTCGTGTCTTGTGGTTCGTCTTTTGTGGCGGACTGGCCTAGTGCCTTGTTGTTTGGGTACGCGTATGAATTGCGTTCTTCTCTCAGGATTTTCCGGGTCGGCCTCTAAGGTCAAGATAGATGTGCCAACGAAATAGTCACAACTTTTAAGTCAGTTTGGATCGGTTCGCATCCATTCGAACAAAACTCGTGGGTCGACTTCAAGCCTCCTAGTGTTCTGAAGCCTCTGCTCCAAGAAGTTTACCGTCGCCGGAAAAAAGTACTGCGAGTGGTCGCAACGGTTGAATTTCGGAGCAGATAATTACAAAGACGACCATCATGGGCACGGCTAGAAAGGCTCCAATGCCCCCCCAAATTGCGCCCCAGAAGGCAAGGCTCACTGTCACCATGAAGGTACTCAGGTTGAGAGACTTGCTTTGCATCATCGGTTGAACAACATTTGCGATGACCTGATCGGCCGCGCCATAGCCAAACAATACAATGAGAAAGGGCGTCCAAGTGTCGAATTGTAGCAGGGCTAATAGCGACGGCAACGCAATACCGATGAACGCGCCAATCGTCGGTATAAAGCCCGCTACAAATACAATTAATGCAAGCGCTGCCGCAAAATCGAGCCCGACCAGACTGAAAATGAGGTAAGCGATTATCCCGCTCATCGCACTCGTTACAGCATTGATCCACATATACTGCTTCACACTCTCCGATATGGAGTAAAGGACACCGCGAACATGCTGCGCATCCGTCTCCTCTTGCGCCATAAGAGGTAGTTTTTCGACAAACGATTGACGCTCCGCAAACAAGAAAACCAGATAGAGCATGACCAATGCGAAAGTGGCCAGCGTGCCACTGGCGCTGCTCGCGATTTTTGATATCCAATCGCCGACATCCGCTTGTGAAATGGAACGTTCAATTGCGCCAACGGTCCGAGCACCGATGAGGGTTTCGAGCTTGGTTGTCAGAAGTTGAAACCGTTCGGCATAGTGAGGGATGGCGGCGACAAGTTCCTCGGCTTGGTCGGAAAGCACGAACGCCATTGCCACAAAGCAAAGGAAAATGACTGCGACCGCAACGATCCGTGCGATCCATCGTGGCAGCTGCAAACCGGAGAACTGCACCGAGTCCAGGCGATCTACAAGTGCGGTCGTAAGGATGAATAGGAGGCCGGCGATAGCAAGAGGTATCAGGAATTCCCTGCCAAAATAAAGCAACCCAATGATGATGGGAGTTGTCACCACCGTCATGAACCAGGTGGGAACGGCGCTCGTAACCGGATCGGACGGGTGTTCTGTCATTTTCGGGTCCTGGGTAGGGGGCGAGAGAGCTAGAGAGATTGATCGATTTCCTATCTCTTGCAGCAAATCGCAGCGTCGGAATTGTTAGAGCTTCGAACTGCATGTTATTTCTGACACTGGCTGTCAGAGACTACAAATGCGATGGACCTTTGGTCACAACAGATCAACGCCACCGGACGAATCCGTAGTCATTTCGACGATACTCGCGTCACGCGTGCTTGTTTGGCCAGGTTCCGCAACGTCAACACAAGAAATCGGAATTTTGATTGTACCGAAAACGAGCCAAATCAATTCTCACAGGGGCGGAAGAATGGTCGCCAAGTTTGCGTGCCAGTCAGCGTCGGTCTTCGCACGAACGCAACTGAATTGATACCTAGCAGACGATCTTCCGTTCATGCATCGTTGACGCGTTGACGCGATGACGCCGAAGCGCAAAGATCTACTTTCTGCAGATACTGGGAATGAGGCGGGACGGCCTAGAGATTTGGTCAAGGTTGGAGTGATCAGCGTGAAAGGGCGCAAACAAAATGCGTCTGTTTGCGCGTTTCATTCCGTGAATGATTGACATGAGGTCGACATCTATCACGAAATACATCCACTGGCGAAAAGCACGAGTATGGCCTCACCTCAATATGACCAGAAGTCCATTTCTGCGGCTACATATAACGGAGAGTGTTTTGAGGTATTCAAACTGATAGGGTAAATCGAGTTTGAGGAGGCTCTCGCAATGTATGCCCAATATTTTGCGGTATCAATTGATTGCAATGGAAGTGCATGCCCATCTCAGAACAAAGCAATAGTCTCATCGCGAGCTGCAAAATACTTGGATTGAGGAGGTCATCGATGAGAATTGCGACTGTCGCAACTGGTGGCATCGGGGGATTTTTGGCAGCTCGCCTCGGACAGGCTGGCCACCAAGTGGCAACCGTAGCGCGGGGCGCGCACCTGGCGGCCATTTGCGAGCGTGGCCTCTCACTAAGAACTGAACTTGGCAAGTCGACGTTCCGGCCTTGGATGGCGACAGATCAGTCCATCGATATCGGAGAAGTTGATGTGGTGATTTTCGCTGTAAAAGGCGACGACTTGAAGGTCGCGGCTGAAGCGTGCAGGCCATTGCTCGGGCCCGATACAGTTGTCGTTCCGTTCCTGAATGGAGTGGAGGCAGCCGATCGTCTCGTTGAGATATTGCCGCCCGAAAACGTCGCCAATGGCGTTGCATACATTTCGACTACGGTTGTCGAGCCAGGGCTTATAGAACAAATAGGAGAGTTCAATCGTTTCGTATTCGCTGAGAGAGACAATCGACCCTCGCAACGCATTGATGTATTGCGCACAGCCATCAACGATGCAGGGTCATCAGCGCCGCCAACTCAAGATATTGAGGCCGAGGTTTGGAAGAAGTTTCTCATGTTTTCAGCGTTATCTGGGGTTACTGCTGCTGCCCGGTGCACGATCAAGGATATTCTTGAGAATGAGCCACTGGCTGGACTTTTTCGCAGCGTTATTGCTGAAACGGCCAGTATAGGCCGGGCTCGCGGTGTTGATTTATCTGCAACGAGTGAACGGGAAACTTGGGCAGCCGCCCACGGTCTGCCACACGCAATGCGTGCGTCGACAGCAATTGATCTTGAGAACGGCCGTCCACTCGAAATCGAATGGATCTCTGGAGCAGTTGCGCGTCTTGCAAAGGATAATGGGCTGGAAGCTCCGATTAATATGGCACTCTATGCTTTGCTGAGCCCTTACCGTCACGGCCGAAATCAGTAGATCATGGAAGCCCGGTCGCCTCTATTCTTAAGCGGAAAAAAGTCCTGTCGGTGATAATTGAGAAGCCAACCCTAGTGCACGGCCTCTCCAATTACCTCTTTGACCTTCAGACCAAACTTTCTCGCATCACCTGCGTAAACAGCTTGGTCAAGCCTGTCGGGGGTGAGCACGTCGGACAGTTCTTGACGAAGCTGATCATTGGAGATCAATTTAAGAGCCGCCTTAACATAACCGGCCTGATCCCTTGCGATAGGAGTGGCTCTGGCTCAGCGGCTTGTCCCGCATGAACGATTTCCGCCATTGCTCATGCCTCCGCAGCCATGTTCCAATCTTCTGTCTCATCGAGACTTGTCTTGGCACAATTGCGGCAACAAGAGGTTGGTCTTTCCCATCTTGTCGTAGAAGCAATGAAATCGGTCTGCGCATCATTGAGTTTCTCGTCCACAGGTGCAGGACAGGATATTGAGGATATCAGCGGTAGATGTGACCGCATGCAGAATGTGCCGAGGCCTGACGAACGAGCAAGTGACGTGTTCGACGTCTGTTGCATACCACGAGTGTCGCACGTCACAGGGGTGTTAGATGCACACGATGTAGGGACCACTTCGTCAGGCGATATTGTTTTCGTCAACACGCGCTACAGTTGCCTTGCAACGACATCAAGAAAACACAGTTTCAAGCCCATTTGGAAACCTCCGTTTATCTCTAAGATCGTTGATGAGGTGCTATTCGCTGTAGCAGCGGCATGGTAAGTGTTGGGCATGTGTATCCACCGCAAATGACCACGCAATTGTCATGCCGAAACCATTTGATGATCATGAAGCATGCTGTCAGGGGACGCGCCCGTCCAATAGGCCGTTGGGGAAAAGCTGCGCCAATGTCTCTTTCTCGACAACAACGCTCACTAGTAGCGCGCTATGCTCAGCGCTCAACTCAGACAACTTGAAAACGAATCGATATTCATCTTCCGAGAGCTCGTTGCCGAATGTGAAAAGCCAGTGTTGCTTTATTCCATTGGCAAGGATTCCTCGGTGCTTTTGCATCTGGCGCTAAAGGCATTTTATCCCGCCAAACCGCCAATGCCGCTCCTTCATATCGACACGACTTGGAAATTTCAGGAGATGATTGCTTTTCGTGACGCTACCGCTGCACGCACCGGCATGGAACTCTACGTGCACATCAATCGAGAGGGTGTTCAGCGGGGTATCTCACCGGTTACTCACGGAAGCGTGGTTCACACCGACGTTATGAAAACCCAGGCTTTGCGGCAAGCACTTGACACTGGGGGTTTTGACTGTGCCGTTGGCGGCGCGCGGCGCGCGGCGCGATGAGGAGGGATCCCGTGCGAAGGAGCGTGTTTTTTCCTTGCGCACGCGATCGCACCGATGGGATCCGAAAAAGCAACGTCCTGAACTTTGGTCACTCTATAATGGTCGCCATACACCAGACGAGAGTATCAGGGTTTTTCCTCTGTCCAATTGGACCGAACTCGATGTTTGGCAATACATTGCAGCAGAAAACATTCCCGTCGTACCGCTCTATTTTGCAAAGTTGCGTCCGGTTGTATTGCGTGAAGGCTCCCCGATCATGGTGGATGATGAGCGTTTCCCGCTGCAGCCCAACGAGCGACCGCATATGCGGCGCGTGCGATTTCGTACGCTGGGTTGCTATCCGCTGACATGCGCAACCGATTCTGAGGCTTCGACCGTTGAGGCCATTATCGATGAACTCCGCTTGTCGAATCACTCTGAGCGGCGCGGGCGTGTCATCGATCGCGATTCAACAGGTTCGATGGAACTCAAGAAAATTGAGGGATACTTTTAAGGATGCTCAAGCTCGGATCGCGAATTCTCGGGCGAGGGGTGGTAGAACGTGGTCAGCGGACGGAGACGCCAGATTCTGATTCCCAAAACCTCCTCAGGGTCATGACGTGCGGTAGCGTAGATGATGGAAAAAGCACGCTGATAGGTCGCTTGCTTTACGATCTAGGGCAAGTTTTCGATGACCAGTTAAACGCCCTTAAGGAGGATAGCCGAAAGCACGGTACAACCGGCGACCAGACTGACCTAGCCTTGCTTGTTGACGGTCTCCAAGCTGAACGGGAGCAGGGCATAACGATAGATGTCGCCTATCGTTACTTTGCGACACCGCGCCGCAAGTTCATTGTTGCTGATACCCCTGGTCATGAGCAATACACGCGCAATATGGCCACGGGTGCCAGCGTCTCCGAGGTCGCGATAATTCTGGTCGACGCGCTCAAAGGTGTCGTAACTCAAACACGCCGCCATAGCGCAATTGCCCACTTGCTTGGTATTCGTCACATCGTCGTGGCGATCAACAAGATGGATCTTGTTGACTATTCAGCCGATCGATTCGCCCAAATTGAAGAGTCCTACAGGGCCTTTGCAAACAAGCTCGGTTTCGAAGGTATTCGCTGTATTCCTGTTGTCGCGCGCGCCGGCGATAATATCGTGCATCGTAGCACCAATATGTCCTGGTACTCCGGTCCCACGCTACAGGCGCATCTAGACAGAGTCGATGCGAGACGAGAAGAGACCTTCTCCGACATGGCCATGCCGGTCCAGTGGGTGAACCGACCAACGAGTGATTTTCGCGGATACTCGGGCTCCCTTGCAAGCGGAACAGTCAGGGTTGGCGATAGTGTCGTCGTGCTGCCGGCTGGCAAATCGAGTCGTGTCCAACGCATTTTCACTTCCGGACGAGATAGCTGCGCGGCACGCATGGGCGACGCGGTCACGCTGACGTTGGAAGATGAGATCGATGTTTGTCGTGGAGATGTCATCGCTGCAACCGCGGACCGCCTTGAAATCTCAGACCAATTCGCAGGTCATCTCATTTGGCTCTGCGATGAACCTATGCTGCCAGGCCGCCCGTATATTCTGAAGTGCGGCACTCAGACTGTGAC